>DAOUEB010000081.1:0-4163 GCA_034430675.1 Dehalococcoidales bacterium | reverse complement strand
CAGCCGGGGGAAGTCAGGTCGGCATGGTCCCCGAACTGGCGGCACGCCAAGCCCAGGGCATCATCATGCGGAGAGCCCCTGTGGTCAAGCTATGCTGTTCCTTCCAGTTCGGCACTATTTTTGCCTCCTTTTGCTCCTTTTCCAGGAGTGGGGATATTGTATAGGATTTATAGCTGGATGTCAAATTTATGTATTATCAACCTCACCCCCTTTATCCCCCTGTGGAACAGGTAATCCGACCCATGTTATACCATTTCTTACGGAGTTGGAAATACACTCGGGACAGAAGTAATCTATCGCGAACCTTGCTGAGGTTTAGTGTACGCAACCGGGCTCCTGCTCAATGCTAAAGGCCAGCCCCTGACCCGGAACGGCGTCCAGCAGATGCTGCGCCGCTACGGCAGGAGGGCCGGCATCACCGGCACCAGGTGCTCGCCGCATACCTTCAGGCATACCTTCGCCAAGAACTACCTCCTCAACGGCGGCGATATCTTCTCTCTGCAGCAGATACTCGGGCACCGCTCCCTGGCCTCGGTGCGCCTCTACCTCTCTCTTTTC
Source organism: Dehalococcoidales bacterium (assembly GCA_034430675.1). Taxonomy (GTDB): domain Bacteria; phylum Chloroflexota; class Dehalococcoidia; order Dehalococcoidales; family RBG-16-60-22; genus JAFGPF01. The sequence continues at coordinate 3,605 of DAOUEB010000081.1, read as the reverse complement.
GCCGTCGACATCAAGAAGCAGCACCAGTTTTTTTACCCCGTCGATAACCTGGCCCGGTCATCGGGCAGCCTAATCTACAGGTCCTTACGCCAGGGTTAAAAATTAAATTAAAAGGAGGTCAGAGCCTATAGATATTTAGCGTTTTGGGGGCCGGTCAAATGAACAGTCAGGCAGTCATTTGGTCAAGCAGCCATATCAAATTACCCATCAACAAGCCTGTATTTTACAGGGAGGTAATACCATGAAGGAAATAACAATACACACGAAACTCAAGGTAATCAGGCTCTTTCTTAGCGGGTTATCCTATGACGAAATCGCCGAGCAATGCGGGATAGCCAAGGGGTCGGTGGTCAACATCGTGAATGAGTTCCGGGAGGGAAACCTTCCCCTGCCCCCGGGGATGACGGAGTACATCGATCAGCTCAGGTACCTGGTGGTCGACATGCTGAAGAGCGGCACCAACGTCCCCGCGCTGAAGAATTATCTCAAGCTGCATGCCAAGCTCCAGGACATGGGTGTTAGTGGCGAGCAGCTTGAGCAGTGGCTGGACATCTGCCAGAGTATCGCCTCCAAGGAGGTTGCCACCAACCATTTCGTCCAGTCCGCCCTTGAGCTGGCTAAAGCTACCTCCGGCAGCGGGCTGAGCTACGCCGACGTAGAGGCCAACTACAACGCGAAGCTGGATGCCGCGAAACAGCTGGACAAGGACATCGAGGAGAAAAAGGAGGAGCTGGATCAGCTGAGAGCCCGGGTGAAGGAGGAGGAGAAGCAGGCCAGTGATAACCTCAACTCCATCAATAAGGCAATCGCCACGGCCCAGGAAACGCATCAGGAGCAGAAGAAGGTAATCGACTCCCAGCTCAAAGAGTACACGGGCCAGAACCAGCTCTCTTGGGAGAAGGTCAACCTGGTGGTGAGCCTGCTGCAGTCGGAGTTTACCAAGGCGGACCTCACCCAGGATGATATTGCCGGGATTACCAAGGAAATCTCCAGCATCGGCTCGCGCGCGGCCTACTTAAAAAAGCTGGGAGAGAGAAAGGAAGAGCTTAAAAGCTCAATCGACCAGCTGACTGCTGAAGAGGCCCAATTCAAGTCCAGCGTGGATAAACTGGGCAGCGTTAACAACAAGCTGTCGAATTCAATCCTTGAGAACGAGCAGAAGAAAGAGGCGCTCAGCCAACAGCTCAAAGAGCAGGAGGACGAGATGGCACGGCTGGAGAGCGTTATCTCCGGTCGTAGAGACATCATCGGCGTCTCCCACTTGATATTAGAGCTCCTGCTAGCGCCGGAGAGCGTACCCGACAGCGACATCGACCAGCTGACCAAGCTAATGCTCTACGTCAGGCAGCGCAGGCTCGGCATCGACCCAGCGAAGGTGAAAACCGTCAATAACAAGCTGATTTACGAGTGCTGTATACCCATATGGCATTTCGAGCCTGCGAAATATGGGGCAGACATGAAGGAGGCGCAGTTAAAGCTCGCCACACTTATCGCTCCCTGCCTTAAGGACGAGTTCATGACCAAGTTCGCGTGGAGCCAAGAGAAGCGTAAAGCCGCAATGCAGGAGTTTCTTGATTTTCAGATCGATATACCCAAGAAAAAATAAAGCCGCCCGAGAGATAACAAAGGGAACAGCGGTCCCTGTCGCGGGCTTCGATGCCAATCGCAGCTGGACTGTAAAAATTCTCCTTACCTGTTTCCCTCAGGCTACGGGGAATATGTCTCGATCAACAGCGTACAGCACTTCGTGCGGCGCAAGGTTTATCGTGGTGGATAAGCCACCGGTGGTCCACGGGCATCAATGCCCGTGCCGCGGTTTGTCTTCCCAGATTGTAGCCGACAAAAAGGAACTTGCGGTATTGAAAGAGGCTCTGGCTACATTTAAACCGCAGGTCATAGTAACATAAATAGTTGCGAAACATCCAAAACCCAATCCCACTGATGGAAAATAGAGTTTAGGATAGTAGGGTTTTTATCGAATTGCTTTTGGCACAGCGAATTGGGGCCTTATCACGTAAAAGACTATGGTTATAGTGTTTAGAATTCTCATTTGTGAGGAGAATCTCACGAAGTTTTCCCCGACTCAGTTATTTATTCCCTAAAGTGGTAATTCACATTAGAGACCTAGGGCGTTTTTTCTCCTTCAAGCAACCACGCCAATGACACTTTCAACGCTCTAGCAAGGGCAAGGACTTCGATGTCTGATACCGGACGCTGGCCATTCTCAAGTTTTGATAAGCCAGATTGATCTATGTTCATATTCAGCAACTGCAAACGCGCCACCAAGTCCTTTTGAGTAATAGATGGCTTTGCATATTTCCTTGCCTTTCTAACACGTTCCCCTACAATATTCTTTTTCTCCACAAAGGAAATAATAGAAGATATTACCAGCGATAATATTCCCGTAGAGAATATTTTGTTATATAATAACTATTTAGAGGAAATCTCCGAAGAGGGACCAATTATGAAGGTAACAAGCACAAGCGGGGACCGCTGGATCGGCCTCGCCTACTGGAAGGACTGTTCATACCGAGTTGATTACTTCTCCACCCCAGACAATTTGAATTTCGGATTCGAGATAACGTACAGACTGGTTTTGAATACCCATGATATCCGGCTGGCAGATAAATTTCGTACAGCTTTTAAGAAGGCTTTTGGCTTATCAGAAGAGCATTATGAAGTGAAACAAGGTCCCCCTCTGGTGGTTGACAGCGTCTTCTGGACGGTGTACTGGGATAGACAAGGTTTTGAGCTTAACCTTCTTAAGAACTTCGAAACCAAGCTAGACGAAATTGCTGAGGCTGCCAATACTGGGGTCGTGATCCTGGAAATGGCAATAATACCAAGGTCTTTAGAGTATATAGGTAAAATGGTACAAATAAATAAATGAGCTCTAAACTCGAGATATCGCCAATCAGACTTAGCTCCAGTATTATTAAACGTGGGTAGACTATAGATATAGTATCCTGTTAATCCAGCAGATAAGGCAGTCAGAAGTAACAATCCGATGTTTTGTTTAGTGTGCCCGCTTTTCTACAATACCGCCTTATGCGTTGCCATGAGGGGGTCACCGTCGTAAAATGGAGGCGGCAGATTGGTAAGAATTATTGCCGGGAGCTATCCCTAATTTACTGGGGGCCATAGTGTTATCGGACTTGGGCAAGCGAATTAACACCCTAGCTCAATGGATATTTGAGTCAAAACACTTGGTGGTGTTCACCGGTGCTGGCATCAGCACGGAATCAGGGCTTCCTGATTTCCGAGGACCAGACGGCATCTGGACGCGCCAGGCAAAAGGACTGCCCACCAGACCGCGAGATTTCTCATCAGTGGAGCCTAATGCTGGGCACCTGGCTATTGTTGAGCTACAGAAACTTGGTAAGTTAAGCTTTCTCATTTCACAAAATGTGGATAATCTCCACTTGCGGTCAGGAATCCGCCCGGATTTGTTGGCAGAACTGCATGGCAATGTTACCAAGCTGCGGTGCAGTCACTGCGAATTTCTTCTGGATAACCTTGATGACCAAATTGCCTGCCCTCTTTGTGGGGGAAAACTAGTGTCTAGCGTAGTTAACTTTGGTCAATCACTGCCGCGGAAGGAGCTA
>DAOUEB010000080.1:0-3828 GCA_034430675.1 Dehalococcoidales bacterium | reverse complement strand
GATTCAGGAAACACGTGATTCAGCTCATGGAGAAAGACCGAAATTCCCAATGACCAAGCTTGCTAAAGCTCCCGGAAGCTGTGCAACTGCTCGAAATCAATTAAGCCGCTTTCGGCGATATTTTCGATTTCAACTCCGGCCTCGACGGCCGCGGCCACCGGATTAAGCCCGCCAAGCTGAACCACGCCGGCACGGTTCAGGGCGACCGGAATCTGGCAGAGCGGCTCGCTGGTATGACCCAGGGCGTAGATACCGCCGATGCCGACCTCCTTGAGCCTGGCTGCCTTCTCCTCGACAACATCCCTGGCCGGCGCCGGTATGGTGCGGAACGCGCCCAGGATTTTACCGCTCCCGGTCCTGGAAGCCTGACCCACGCTGGTCATTTTCGCCTGGATAAACTGCTCGGAGGGGTCGGTGGAAGTGCCGGCGTACTCGGTTATCGCCACGAAGCGTCTCGGTGTGGAATCCCTGATTTCCAGCACGCCACCGAACCGAAACTCCGTGGGTACCCCGGCCTTGAGAAGGATGCCGTTGATAGAAGCGCCGCAGATAGTTGCGAATGCGATTTTACCCTCGGGCACGACCACGGAACCGAGTTTTTCTCCTCCGGCTGCCGTGGCCACCAGCTCGCTGACGCAGATTCCGGCCTTGAAGGCGTCTTTCATGGCTGACAATGCCTTCTTAAACCTGTCCCTGTCAATAATCGAGGTGTTTATGGCCAGCTGGCCGGTGCGTTTTTCGGGGTCGAAAGTGGTCTGGTAGGCCAGCAGCTCCAGCTTATCACGCACGAGACCAAGCTGCTGCGGCGCCAGCGCTTCCTTGACCTCCTGCCTGCCCAGGGGAGTAATCATCCTGCCGTCCCGGCCGCCGGGCTGGGTGAAACCACGTTCGTCGGTAAATCTCAGGTGGTATCTTACCCCCCTCTCGCTCAGGAAGACCCCGTCCTGCTCGAGGAGGCGGGCGATAGTGATTGAACCGAGGGGCCCCGAGGACTCACTCAGCACTTTAAGGATGGCTATTAACTTGCTTTCGGCATCGGCACCGACAGGTTGGTCCATCTGAGGCGGCTCTACTTTCTGATGCGGTTTTGAGGCTATTATACCATGCTTTCTCTAAAAGCAAAATAATACGGGGAATAACAGACTAAACGCTACAGGGAAGGCTATTCGCCGGTCCTCAGTCTCTTTTAAACAGGTTGGTGATGGGTAGCCGCCTATCCCTGCCGAAGGCTCTAGGTGTTATTTTCACGCCCGGGGGTGCCTGCCGTCGCTTGTACTCGCTGGTATCCACCAGCCGGGCCGCCCGCCTGACTACCTTTTCGTCGATGCCCGTGGCCACAATCTGCTCGATGCTTTTATCCTCTTCGACGTAGGCGGTAAGTATGGGGTCGAGTACCTCATAAGGGGGCAGGGAGTCGGTATCCGCCTGGTCGGGCATTAGCTCGGCTGAAGGCGGTTTATCGATAACTGTAGACGGTATTAAGTCGATGCCGGCCAGCGTGTTGCGGTACTTAGCCAGTTCGTAAGCCATTGTCTTGGGCACGTCTTTGATGACGGCGAAACCGCCGGCCATGTCCCCGTACAACGTGGTATAACCGGTGGCCATCTCGCTTTTATTGCCGGTGGTCAGCACCAGCCAGCCGAACTTGTTCGATATCGCCATCAGGATATTGCCCCTGATGCGGGCTTGAATATTCTCCTCCGCCACTCCGGACTCCGTCCCCTGGAAGGGTTCGGCCAGCGTATCCAGGTAAGCCTGAAAAATCTTCTCGATAGGAACGGTGAGCAGTCTAATGCCTAGGTTTTTAGTCAGGAGCTCGGCGTCTGTCAGGCTGCCGGTAGATGAATATCTGGAGGGCATGGCCACTCCGACTACGTTCGACTCGCCCAGCGCGTCGACGGCGATGGCGGCTACCAGGCTGGAGTCCAGCCCTCCGGAGAGGCCGATTAATACCTTTTTAAAGCCGTTTTTCAGGATATAGTCCCGCGTGCCCAGCACCAGCGCTTGATAGACTTCTCCCGGAAATTCGGTCACTTCGACCTGTATGGGGGAAAAAGGCGGTTTATCCGTGCTCAACGGCGCTTCGGATACCATTATTTTCTCACTCTGGTGCCATCCCTGCTCTTGACGGCGCAGCAATTCCTGTCGCCAACGAGGGTCATGCAGGCGGGTACGGAATACGTTTTCCACATCGAGGTCGGCTATTATCAGGTCTTCCTTGAACTGCCTGCCCCTGGCAATCAGCTGTCCCTTCTCGTCCATAATCAGGCTATTGCCATCGAAGACTAGCTCGTCCTGCCCGCCCACCAGGTTGTTAAAGGCAATAATGGCCGTGTTGTCCGCGGCACGCATCGCTATCATTTTTTCGCGGTAGCCCGCTTTGCCGAAGTGGTAGGGCGAGGCACTGATATTGATTATGATCTCAGCCCCGGAGTAAGCCTGGGTGGTAGCCGGCCCGGACTCGTACCAGATATCCTCGCAGATATTAATGCCGATATTAATGCCAGCGATAGTGTAAACCGGGCACTCGCTCCCCGCCTGGAAATAGCGGTTCTCATCGAAGACCCCATAGTTAGGCAGGAATATCTTGTGATATACGCCGGTCAGTTTTCCATCGTGGATGACAGCGGCAGCGTTATAAATATCTTCTTTGGCATCGATAAAACCTATGACAATGGTTATTCCCGATGAAGCCTCGACCACCTTATCCACAGACCGCAGGTTCTCGGCAATAAACTGTGGTTTTAAGAGCAGGTCTTCAGGTGGGTAACCGCAGATAGCAAGCTCGGGGAATGTCAGGATGTCTACACCTGAAGACCTGGCTTCTTCGATTTTTTTTAGTATTTTCTGCCGGTTTCCGGCGAAATCACCCACCGTGGCATTAATCTGTGCCATGCCGAAGCGGAGACGGTGGGTATCAACCCACTTGGTCATAGAAATTTGGCCTCCCAATGCGGTGGCTTATAATATCGCCAGGTATTTCTTGAGTTCGTATTCGGTTACCTGACTGCGATATTCGTTCCACTCAATTTTCTTGTTCTGGATGAAAGCCTCAAAGACATGGTCACCGAGAGCCTTCTGCACTATTTCACTCTTCTCGGTTAGAAGTATGGCCTCCAGCAGGCTGGCAGGCAAGGTGCCTATCTCTCTTTTCGCCCTCTCCTCTTTGGTCATCTCGTAGACGTTTTCTTCTACCGGCTCTGGGGGTTCGTAGCCCTTCTCGATGCCTTCCAGGCCGGCGGCCAGCATAACGCTGAAGGTCAGATAGGGGTTGCAGGCCGGGTCAGGCGAGCGGAATTCTATCCTGGTGGCCTTTTCCCGGCCCGGCCGGTACTCGGGCACGCGGATAAGGTCGGAACGGTTCCGCCGCGCCCAGGACAGGTATACCGGTGCTTCGTAGCCGGGCACCAGGCGCTTGTAGGAGTTGACCCACTGGTTGCAGACGGCGGTAATCTCCGGGGCGCGTTTCAGCAGGCCGGCAATATAGCACTTGGCTTCTTGGGACAGGTTATAGGGGTCTTTGGCATCGAAAAAGGCGTTATTATCGCCTTTGAACAGCGATTGGTGTACGTGCATGCCGCTGCCATTGATGCCGAAAATCGGCTTGGGCATGAACGTAGCGTAAGCGCCGTGTTTCAGAGCCACCTCTTTAACCACCAGCCGGTAGGTCATCACGTTATCGGCCATGGTCAGGGCGTCGGTGTACCTCATGTCTATCTCGTGCTGGCTGGGGGCCACCTCGTGGTGGGAATACTCTACGCCGATACCCATCTCCTCAAGAGTAAGCACCGTATCCTTTCTCATGTCCACGGCAGCATCCCGGGGGGT
>DAOUEB010000079.1:0-1911 GCA_034430675.1 Dehalococcoidales bacterium | reverse complement strand
AATGTCGCAAAACCAGATCGTCATCTTCAAAGAGTTGCTGCAGCAACCGGGTTTGAAACACCCGCCGCTCTGTGCACCGAACTTGCAGAAGCCGTCGGTGACAGGAAGGCCGTTGTTGACATTGTTATCTGGCGTTTCGCGACCATCTATGGCGAGTACCTCTCCTTCTTCAGCGAAGAGGCCCCCTGAGATCGAGCCTGCGTTAGCTCACTGCGGCGCTATTCGATAACGTCCCTCTTGTGTGATTCCAGGACACATGTGGGCGCGGGATCGGATCTTCATTCTTGGCATCCACAAGGAGAACGATTTGGCGCGGGCGATGAGAAACGAGGTGTGACAGCGATTATTGGACGGAACTATCCCACAATCGATCTCACGGCCAAGCGTGTTGCCAACAGACTGAACGACCGAGGATTTGAGGCTACCACACGGCGGGAAAACCCGTCGGGGACAAGCCCCGACGCTACAAGGGCGGTCGCGGGCTCGCGTCTTGCAAATGAACACCGCGGTGAATCCCGCCGCCGCATACCATCATTCCTCAAGGAGCGGCCTGAAATAGGGTTTATGTCCCTCCCTCTCAAATAGCCTATCCACTCCTGAGGCTTCGGATAATTTCCCTGAACTTTGGTCTTTTCCCATACATGAGCAAGTAAACCCTGAAAGCCTTGACGGATAAAAACAAAACCCCAATGGTAGAGAGCACGAGCACAGCTATACTGACCGCCAGTTGCCAGGCAGCGATATCACTCACGCCCAGCCTCAGCATCACCGCCATAGGAGCCGTGATGGGGAAAATAGTCAGCACTACCCAGATAGGGCTGTTGGGGAATCTAAACAGTAAAGAAGAGAACCAGAGGGGCACAAAGACGAGCATAGTATAAATCATGGCCAGTTGCTGTCCTTCCCGTGCGTTGGGGCTGATGGCGCCGATGCCCGCCGAGAGGGCGGCGAACAATGAATAACCCAGAATGAAATAGACTATCCCCAGTACCAGAAAGTTGGCTGGTAGTTGTATCGTGCTGATAAAGCCGCCGAAAGCGGATGAGGCCAGTCTCAACAAGAGCGGTGCTGAGGCCAGCCAGACGACCACCTGCACGATTCCGGCGGCACCCAGTCCCAAAACCTTGCCGACGAGCAGCTGCCGGGTGGAAAGGGAGGAAAGCAATATTTCGATAAGGCGGCTCTCTTTCTCATCTCCCAACCCCTGCACCAGGTAGGTGGAAGAGAGCATCAGGGAGAGGGCCAACAGAAGGCTAAAAATTGCGGGGATAATAACATTCCCGTATCCGCCTTGCTCGGTAGCCACCGCCCCCGTTTCGGTAAGCCTGGTCACCACCAGGTTTAAAGGCGACTCTATCCGGTATACCGTCTCGGGAGGCACTTTCTCCGATAGCAGATTGCTGGTGAGGAAATTCTTGATGACCGTGGCGATGACCGGGGGCGTTTCCACCTCTTTCTCCAGGGTGTAACGGTCAATTACCCCGGTTGATATATAGTCCGGGGGGATGACGAAATACTCGGAAACATCGCCGTTAATCAGGGCGGTTGTGGCACCGTCAGGTATGTTGAAGCGAAGCAGCTCTATGTTCCCCTGGGTAGTATACTGGTCGAATCCACCGGCCTCATCGACATAGCCGATGGTGGTTGTTTCTACCACCGGCGGCATGGTGGTTATAGATACGAGCTGTAAAACGCCTATGGCCAAGAGGGCCACGAGTGGCACGATAAGGGTCATAATGATAAACTCTTTCCTCTTTAGCGTGTGCAGGAATTCATGTCGGAATATCAATAGCGTCTTATTCATGGTTTTTACCAACAACCTTCAGAAATATCTCGTTAAGTGAAGGAGTAGCTACCTCAAAGCGATTGATTACTATCCCGGTACTAACCAATCGCTCCAGGATTTGCCCA
>DAOUEB010000078.1:0-13567 GCA_034430675.1 Dehalococcoidales bacterium | reverse complement strand
GCCTTCCTTGGCCAGTTCGGCGGCGGCCTCCAGCGCCTGCGCTACCATGACGCCGATAGCTATTACTGTAACGTCTTTGCCTGGCCTCAGGGTGACCGCCTTGCCGATTTCAAATCGGTAATCGGTGCCGTTGATATTGGGTAGCTTGGCGCGGGGCAGGCGGACGTAGCAGGGGCCGGCGTGCCTGGTCACGGCTTCTATAGCCCGGGCGGTCTCGATGGCGTCCGCGGGGACGATAACGGTAAAGCCGGGCAGGGAACAGATAAGGGCCAGGTCTTCCAGCGCCTGGTGAGAGGCGCCGTCCTCGCCGACGGTGACGCCGCAGTGGGTGCTCACTATTTTTACGTTAAGCCTGGCCTGGGCCACCGATACCCGAATCTGGTCGAAGCAGCGCCCGGGCGCGAAGACGGCGAAGGTGCTGGCGAAGGGTATCTTGCCCGAGGCGGCCAGTCCGGAAGCGATGCCTATCATGTTCTGCTCGGCAATACCGACATCGAAGAAGCGTTCCGGGAACTCTCTGGCGAAATACTTGGTCATCGTCGATGGACGCAGGTCGGCATCCAGCACGACGATATCCGGGTTCTTTTTACCCAGCTCTACCAGGGTCTTACCGTAGGTATCCCTCAGAGATACTTCCTCGGCCACGATTACGCAAGCTCCTTCAGGGCTATTTCCAGTTGTTCGGCATCGGGGGCTTTGCCGTGAAAATCGACGTTGTTCTCCATGAAGCTAACCCCTTTGCCCTTAACGGTATGGGCAATGATGACGGCGGGCTGCCCCCTGACTTTTTTCGCCTTCTCTAATGCGTTGAGAAGCTGGTCCAGGTCGTGGCCGTCAACGTCAAAGACGTGCCACCCGAAGGCCGCAAATTTCTCGTTCAGGGGCTCCAGGCTCATGATATCGCTGTTGCGGCCGCTCAACTGCAGGCCGTTATTGTCCACGATGGCCGTCAGGTTGTCCAGCTTGAAGTGGGCGGCGGCCATGACGGCTTCCCAGGTCTGCCCCTCGTCGCACTCGCCGTCACTGAGCAGGGCATAGACGCGGTAGTCCTGGGAGTTCAATCGACCCGCCAGAGCCACGCCGATGGCGAAGGACAGTCCCTGTCCCAGGCTCCCCGACGACATTTCCACGCCGGGGGTGGCGGTGCGGTCGGCGTGTCCCTGCAGGCGACTGTCAATCTGCCGCAGGGTGGCCAGTTCGCTCACCGGGAAGTAACCGCACTCGGCCAGAACAGAGTAGAGCAGGGGGGCGGCATGCCCCTTGCTCAGAATGAACCTGTCCCTGTCTTTCCACTGCGGGTCGGACGGCTTGTGATGCAGTATCTTCCAGAAAAGCGCCGTGGCAATCTCCACGGCGGATAGTGAACCGCCGGGATGGCCGCTGCCGGCCTTGCCTATCATCGTAACGATGTGACGGCGCAGCCTCCTGGCGACTGCCTTAAGGTCCTCATTTGAAGAAAAAACCTCGGCTCTAACATTATCAGCCGAGGTTCCCGATGATGCATTGTTGGAATCAGATGGTGTCATCACTGTGCCCCTATTATACTATAACGGAAAACGCCAAGTCTATATTTAAAATTGATTTTTACGACTGAATATGATTAAATTAACAGGATGGAAAGGGGAAAGAATGCAAGAACTGAAATTGAATGCTGCTAAGAGAGACGTGCTCGGGAAGAGGAACCGGTTTTTGCGCCGACAGGGAATTACTCCGGCGCATCTCTTCGGGCATAGTATCGAATCACAGGCCCTGCAGTGTGATACTGTCGAGCTTAAGAAAGTTGTGTCTCACGCCGGGGAGACCCGCCTCATCAGCCTGAAAATCGAAGGAGAAAAGCAGCCGAAAAACGTCTTCGTCCGCGAAATTCAGCGGGATGCTCTGGGTAATCAGCTGCTGCATGTCGATTTTTACCAGGTGAGAATGGAGAAAAAGATGCAGGTGGCTGTGCCCCTCGTCCTGGTGGGCGAAGCCCCTGCGATGAAGGGGAAGGGGTGTATGCTGGCCCATGGTATCACCGAGTTGAGCATCGAATGTCTGCCGGAAAAAGTGCCGCCGCAGATAGAAGTGGACATAACTATACTGGAAGAACTGGAGCAGGGTATTCACGTCAAGGATATTATCCTCGACCCGGATATTACCGTTCATGTCGACCCTGAGCAGTTGATAGTCAAGGTTACCGAAGTCCAGTTTAGGGTGGAGGAAGAGGAAGTAGTCGCCGAGGAAGAAGAGGCTGAGGCTGAAGCAGGCGCCAGGGCCGAGGAAGCACCGGGGAAACCTTCGGCTGAAGAGGCATCGGAGAGTAAAGAATAGCCGGTACTGGCCGACTATAGCTGCTGGCTTGTGGTTTGATGATGATTATTGATTTCCACACGCATGTGCTGTCGCCACGGATAAAAGAAAACCGCAGCCGTTATGTGGATATCGACTCCGCTTTCGCCGGGATATACTCGGATGAAAAAGCTAGAATCGCCACTGCCGAAGACCTCATCGAGAGCATGGACCGGGACGGCGTGGATATTTCGGTCATCGTCAATTACGGCTGGAGCACGCACGAACTGTGCGTGGAAACCAACGACTACATCCTGGAGTCGGTCGCCCGCTACCCAAAACGCCTGGTCGGTTTCTGTACCGTTTCATCATACGTTGATGAAGCCTCCCTTAATGAAATCGAGCGTTGTGCTAAAAGGGGCATCAGGGGAGTCGGCGAACTCAGGCCCGACACGCAGTCGGCCGACTTTACCCGGAAAGAGGTCATGGAGCCTTTTGTCGGGGTGTTGCGGAAGCATAACCTGATTCTGCTGACGCATGCCTCCGAGCCGGTGGGGCATATCTATCCCGGCAAGGGAAAAGCCACGCCGGACATGCTCTACCCGTTCATCGCCAGCTTCCCCGATTTGCCTATAGTCTGTGCCCACTGGGGCGGCGGACTGCCTTTCTATGACCTGATGCCGGAGGTGCGGGAGGCGATGGAAAACGTTTATTTCGATACCGCCGCATCGCCCTTTCTCTATCGTCCCGAGATATACCGTCAGGTCAGCCGGCTCGTCGGCGCCGACAGGATTCTCTTCGGCAGCGATTATCCCCTGATGCCGCAGGGTCGACTGCTCGATGAAATCGATTCCGCAGGCCTGCAGGAAGATGAAAAAAACATGATTTTATCCGGTAATGCGCGCCGGTTGCTCGTCATATAGTCAGGACTATGGAACAGATTCGCTCGTTTATCGCCATCGAACTCTCCGGGGAGGTAAAGCAGGCGCTCACCCGACTTCAGGGCAGGCTGAAATCAGGGAGTCGGACGCCGGTAAGGTGGGTTGACTCGAACAGTATTCACCTGACGCTCAAGTTCCTCGGCGATATTGATTTAACCATGACCGGTAAAATAACCGCGGTCATGGAAGAGGCTGTCCGCGGCATGTCTCCCTTGCACCTTGAGATAAGCGGACTCGGTGTTTTCCCCAACCCGAGGCGTGTCCAGGTGGTCTGGGTGGGACTGACCGGAGAGGCCAAAAGGCTTGTCCAGCTCCAAAAACTTATCGAGGCTGGTCTTACCCCTCTGGGATTTGCTGCGGAGTCGCGCTCTTTCACGCCCCATCTCACCCTGGCACGTGTCCGCGACCGGGCCACGCCTTACGAACGGCAGGACCTCGGCCGACTTATCGAGGGTACGCGCTTCGAGGCCGACTGCAATCTGAACGTGGAATTCGTTCACCTGATGAAGAGCCAGCTGACCAGAGAAGGCCCTGTTTACACCCGGTTAAGCTCGGTAGTGTTGAAATAGACGCCGACGCCCCTCTTAGACTCCCTCAGATACCAAAATTTTTACTAAATGTTTATTCGTTGGCGATTGAAATTAACATCTTGTTTAGCTTCCACCTTTTACAATAAACACAGTAAGAGAGCAAAGTGCCAGGAGGCGTAATATGACTATTCCGAAAGAAAGCATACTGCTGGTTGATGACGAGGAAGCTATCAGGTGTATCCTGACCAAAGGCCTGGAGATGCGCGGCTATGCCTGTGATGAAGCTGAGAATGGCGAGCAGGCTCTAGCGAAGTTAAAAATCAATCCTTCCGACCTCGTCATTCTGGATATAAATATGCCCGGCAGGCTGGGCAGCGAGGTATTGCCGGATATCACGTCGCGTTTCCCGGAAACGGCTGTCATCATGGCCAGCGGCGTGACTGATAATACAGTAATTGCACAGTGTATCAGAGACGGCGCGCAGGACTATATCAGCAAGCCGTTTAGATTCGAGCAGGTCATTCAGAGTGTCAATGGAACTCTGGATAAGCGCCGGGTGGCGCTTGAGATACAGCGTTATTTTCAGGATATGGGGAAGAAATCCGGTAACGAGTTAGAACCCAGGAAGCTCTTCCTCGGCGCTATTGAGACCCTCGTTGATACCCTGGAATCCTGTGATAACTATACCAAAGGACATTCTCAGGCGGTGGCCGAGATTGCTGCGGATATAGGCAAGCAGATGAAGCTCTCTCCGCAGGAACTGGAAGACCTGCACTGGGCGGCTCTGCTCCATGACGTCGGTAAAATAGCGGTAGACCCTGATATCCTCAACAAGCCCAGTGAGCTAACGTCCGGTGAGTACCGGCACATTATGACCCATGCCATTGTCGGCCCCAGCCTCGTCAGGCCGTTCGTTAACGATAATGTGGTCGATATTATATCGCACCACCATGACCATTTTGACGGCGGTGGGCTGGACCAGTCAGTCCGCGGCAAGGATATCCCCCTGGGGGCCAGGATTGTGGCGGTGGCTGATGCCTACCAGGCCATGACTTCGGACCGCCCTTACCGGAGCGCCCTGTCCACACTGGACGCGATAGAGGAAATGCTGTGGTACAGCGGCTCCCAGTTCGACCCCATCGTGGCCAATATACTTATCAATACTATCCGGCAGAAGCAGCTACAGAGCAGGTACGTAAACTAACGTTTTTCCCGGCTGGCCGAGCCTGGAATAGCCTGAGTTGATTAACATAAAGGGGCGGGGACATTGATTCCCGCCCCTTTTTTATGTTTATGACGGTGGTAAAATTTTCAATCAAGTATAATCCAAACCTACTGCAGGCCACTTGTCAACCGCGGCCATTCTGGGGTATACTTATGTGGTTTAATCTATATTTTCGGTTGGGAGGAGGACCCCATGGAACAGTTTAATTTCCCCAAGTGTCAGAAATGCAATTCCGGCGACCTCGTGCCTCTATCCGATTTCGGCAGTCAGGGGGCATCTATCCAGTTTAAAGCCTGGGTTTGTACTAATCCTGATTGCGGTTATAACCTTAAAATCAGGAATGGTGACGTCTATATCAACGAGCCTATCATGAGCGGCTCGCTTCACAACGCCCGCTCCCGACAAGGTTAAGGGAGTCACCTTTACAATATAAAATTTGCGGATGGCAAATGTGCTTCCTCCGTTAACCAAGTTCAAGAAGATAGCACTTGACCTGCTTTTCCCACAGTGGTGTATCGGCTGTGGCAGAGAAGGTGACTATATCTGCGAATCCTGTCGCCAGACGCTATCGGTGATTACCCCTCCGATTTGCCCCAGGTGTGGACGACCCCAATCTCAGGGAATACTTTGCACCGGATGCGTCGACTGGTCAGCTGAGATAGACGGTATCCGCTCCCCGTTCTTATTCGATGGCATGATACGCCGGGCCATTCATGAGTTGAAGTATCGTAACCTCAGAGCGCTGGCACCCTCCCTGGCTGAATTTTTACACGATTATCTTATCGAGAACCCGGTAACGGGTGATGTGCTGGTGCCGGTGCCGCTGCACCGGAAAAGACACCGGGAGCGCGGCTACAATCAGTCCGCCCTGCTGGCCCGGGAGCTGGGCAGGCTCAACGGTCTGCCGGTGGTGGAGGGTTGCCTCGTTCGTCAGAGTTACGCGCCTCCTCAGGCAAGTTCGGCCAGTGTCGGCGAACGGCGTGATAACGTTGCCGATACCTTCGCCTGCCGCGACGGGCAATTGTGGGGCAGGGAGGTTATCCTGGTGGATGACGTATCTACCTCCGGGGCTACCCTCGACGCCTGCGCCGGGGTGCTGAAATCCGCCGGGGCCGCGGCGGTCTGGGGACTGGTATTATCCCTGGAACTGTAAAAGGACATGGTAAAACGTTACTGACAGGAGCGTGTAAAGATGGAACTGCAGATAGCCGGGACCAATATAGAGATAACGCCGGAAGCGCAGCGCTACGTTGAGCGTAAGCTGGATAAGCTCAATAAACACCTGCCCGATATTATCGACACCAAAGTAGAAATTTCCGAGGAAAAAACGAAGTCCCCGCAGGAACGCTATCTGGTGCGGGTGACCGTCAACAGTGGCGTCGGCGGGGCTGTCTTTCATGGCGAAGAGAGGGCCGAAGACCTGTATAAGGCTGTTGACAGGGTTGTCGCTATATTGAGCCGGCAGCTGGAGCGGCGCAAGGGCAAGCTCTATGACAGGGGCAGGGGCAACCCGCTGGCAAGGGGTAAATTCAACCAGGCGGAAAGGCCTGAGGCAGAGAGGCAAGTGGTCAAGACCAAGCGTTTTATCATCGAGCCGATGTCCCTGGAAGCGGCAATCGAGCAGATGGAACGACTCGGTCACAACTTCTTCCTGTTCTTCGACGCTGATGCCGGGGAGGTCCGGCTTTTATACCGGCGGAATGACGGTAATTACGGTCTCATCGAGCCGGAGTTACGGTAGCGGTGTTGACAGTCAAAGAATAAGGTATATACTGTAATCACAGGGACGATAAACTATATGGCAGTCAAACATAAAAATTTATACCTGTATCTGGCACTGGCCTGTTTTCTGGGGATTATCCTCGTCTTTATCTTCGATGGCTACATGGGCGTCTATGATAGTCTCGAGATGACCAGCGGGGAATATCCGCAGATAATTGAGCCCGACCGGTGGCCCGAGGATGAGAAGTACGAATATTACTCTACGGTTGAATCCCGGCAGAGTGGTAGCATCGCCTTCACCTATAAAGTGCAAAACCGGACGTTCTCTACCCATTCCGCCGATGTGGAAGTAACCGTATCTCATGAGCAGGAGCAGGTGGCCGTTTTGCTGTCTCAGCCCTTAACGGTAGCTTCCTTTGACGAGGGGCAACTGGAGTGGGTGCTGGATGCGGCTGAGTTTGTTCCGGCGGATTTTCCCACCGACCAGCGTTACGATTTATCGGTGCTGATTAAGAGAGGGGATGTGGAGCGTTACATCCTCGTTTATATCAGGGGAGATTCCTACCCAACCAAAATAGCCATACCCGAACCACCCAGATAATCAGAGAAGGTGGAATATTATGAAGCTTGAATATGTATTATACGGATTCGGGATTTTGTTCTGCATAGCCGGCGTCGGCTATCTGGCGGCGGAGTATGTCAAGTACCTCTCCGATATCGGCAAGATAGGCTCCCTGCTCCTGACGGTGGGGCTTTTTGCCTTCCTGGGGAAATACTTTGAAGGACTGGGGTGGTAGATAATGTCAATAGCTGTGGCAGTGCTGGCTATACTTGCTTTCCTCGGCTGGTTTATCTTCTGGGCGGTTAAAGAAAAGTCGCTCAAGGCTCATTCCGTCAGCTTCGGGGTGGCCGTCGTTGCTGGAATATTAACCTATGCCTATTTCCTCAGTATGGACTTGCCGCAGCTTATCAAGATTCTCGTTAGTATCCTCCTCGGCATCATCCTGATTGTCGTCGGCGGTATCTACGCGCGCCGACTGGCGGGCAGGTCTTAAACTCCTTCCGATGTTTCCCCGTATAACTCAAGAGCTGTTCTATGCTGTCTTCGATACCGCTGCCGGCTGGGTGGGACTCCTGGGCTCGACCGAAGGGTTGTTGCGTACCACATTGCCTCAAAGCTCGGAGCAAGAAGCAGGCCTTTTACTGGGAGATAGCCTGAACCGCGCCGCTTTATCACCGCACCGTTTTGAAGACTTAATCAGGCGTTTCCGGGCTTACTTTGACGGTCGTAAAGTGGACTTCCCGGACAGGTTAGACCTCTCCGTGGCCACGTCTTTTCGGCGCCGGGTATGGCAGGCGGCCCGGCTGATTCCCTGCGGCGAAACGCGAAGCTACGGATGGGTGGCCGGGCAAATCGGGCAGCCGGAGGCTGCAAGAGCCGTGGGGCAGGCGCTGGGCAGGAATCCCATCCCCGTTATCATTCCCTGTCACCGCGTGCTGGCGGCCAATGGAGGAATCGGGGGGTTCAGTGGGGGGATTGAGACAAAGAAATTCCTGCTTTCCCTGGAAGGTGCTACTACTGAATAAATAAGTGTCGAAAGACCCTTATTAATATTTATCGCTGGATTCTCTGGCTTTATAGAGCCTTCGCCGGGCTTCGGCGGTGCCCCTCAGCATCAGGTTCAGGAAATCGGTCTCGTATTCCTCAATCAGTCCTTCACCGGCGAAGCTATAGTATCGGTTATCGCCGATTACAATATGGTCCAGCACTTTGAGTCGCATGATTCTGCCGGCATAGACCAGCTCCCGGGTTAGTCCTTTATCGCTCGTGCTCGGCTCGGGATTGCCCGAGGGGTGGTTGTGGACGAAAATCAGGGTGGTGGCGTTGTTCTTAATCGCCCCTTCAATAACCTCGCGGGGGGAGACGGAGCTGCTGTTGACCGTGCCTGCCGAGAGGTCAACGGTATCGATAATCTGGTTCTGGCTGTTCAGGTAGACTACCTTGAAGACCTCTTTTTTGAGGCCGCGCATGGCGTGATAGAGATAGTCGAACACTTCCTGAGAGGATTTATAGAAGGGTTTATCCAGTATTTTTGCCTTGAGGAACTCCCGTGACACTTCCTGCACGAGCTTGATGCCGAAGGCGCTATGCGCGCCGATACCTTCTATCTTTTGCAGCTCTTCGGCCGGGGCTTCCAGGACACCGCGCAGCGTCTGGAACCTTTTAATGGCTTCTTTGGCGGGCAGCTTGCAGTCCTTGCGCGGCGTGCCCAGGCTCAGCAGCAGTTCCACGATTTCATAGTCGTGGAAGCCGTCCAGTCCCGACTTGACAAATTTTTCCCGCAGCCGCTTTCGGTGCCCCCGATTCGTATCTTCCGCAGACATACCGATTGTCCTTATATGACTTTGGAGAAATTATATACCTTTTCGCCCCTTCTTAGTAGCCGGAACAAGCCGGGGTCGGTTATTCTGGATGTTATGTCCTCGTCTTTTAGGTGGTGGTCGCTGAGAGACAGGATGCCTTCGGGTTTCAGTACCCGGTGCAACTCTGCCAGTATTTCATGCGGGCTGTCCAGGTCGTGAAGAATATCGTACAGTAGGGTAAGGTCTATGCTCTCATCCGGCAGTCCTGTGGTGCAGTCGGTGAGGATGGTTTCTACGTTGGATAGCTTTTTCCTTAAAGCGGTATTTTTTACTTGTTCAATAGCCATCGGGTGGATATCTGCCGCATAAACCTTACCGGAGTTTGATACTAACCTGGCAGCGGCTATTGCGTGGGCGCCGGGCCCGCAGCCGTAGTCCAGCACATGAAAGCCCGGTTTTACCCCCGCCTCTTTTAAAATGTCAGTCGGGTCCTGGAATAAATCGCGAAATCTAAAGGTAAGGGACATGAGCTTGAAGCTCACGTCAGACATTAGTTTGTCCATGGCAATATCCTCTCTTGCAGCCGCGGCTAATCGGATTCTACTCTGAAACCGTCCTCTCCTACCAGTTCTACCAGTCGTTGCTTGAGCTCCGGGCTGTAACTGGATTGTATGTTGGGGAGCTTGAGGGGGATGGCTTCGCCGCCGTTCACCACGTTTAATTTTACTTCATCCCTCCCGGGGAAGGCTTTCAGCACGTCTATAATTTTATTGAGACGGGCGATATCACTGTCTTTATCGGTGGTCTGTTTGATGTTGATTATCAGCCGCCGCCTTTCTGCGGGCGGGGCGGCGGCAGGTTTCTCCACCGGAGCCTCCGCAGCCACGGGTTCAGGCACGGGAATTAATTCTTCGTCTTCACCGGGAGGCTCATAGAAACTCACGCTATCACAAATAATGCTTATTTCGTCGTCTCTTACCCGCACTTTACCCTTTACAATAAGTTCGTTGCCTTCCTGCCAGAACTCTTCTGTCTGACTGTAGACCTGAGGCCAGGCTATTACCTCAACTTGACCACTGACGTCTTCGAGAACAACTATGGCAAAAGACTCGTTTTTTTTGGTAAACGAGTAGCGTGCCGATATAACTCGCCCGGCGGTGACGATAACCTGTTTATCCAGTTCAGTGTCGATGTTGCCGCAGAATATGGCATTGCCGTACTTTTTGCTGAACACAGGACTGAATGGTTTCTCGGAAAAGCTTACCCCCAGCAGCTCCTTTTCCCAGAGCGCCTTTTCGCGGTCGGAAGCATCTGCCGGCGCCATGTCGAGGTCGGACAGCGGAACCGCCGTTTTCTCTCCCCAGAGGTCGAACATGGTGGACTGTCCCGTCTCACGGAGACGTTGCTCCCGCTGTGCCAGCGACAGGATACGGCTGACGCTGTTGAGCAGAGTGCCGCGGTTCTCAAGTTCGTCAAACGCTCCTGCTTTAATCAGACTCTCCATGACACGGCGGTTGACCGACTGCAAATCGCTGCGGCGGCACATGTCTTCGATAGACTTGAACTCGCCGTTCTTGTTGCGTTCGTTGATGATGGGCTCGATGGCTCCGGTGCCCACGTTTTTAATCGACCCCAGGCCGAAACGGATGGACGATTGTTCGGTGCCGTTGTTTTCAATGGAGAAATCGAGCTGGCTGCGGTTGATATCCGGCGGCAGGACCGTGATGTCCAGTCGGCGGCACTCGGCGACGGCGTTGCCTATCTTCTCCGTCTCTCCGGCGTGGATGGTAAGGAACGCGGTGATGTAATCCGCCGGGTAGTTGGCCTTGAGATAGGCGGTCTGGTAGGCAATCAGGGCATAGCTGACGCTGTGGGCTTTATTGAAGGCATAGCCGGCGAAGGGCTCGATAAGGGCGAATACCTCCTCGGCCAGCTCGGCGGAGTATCCCAGCTTTCTGGCGCCGCTGATAAAGTTGCGCTTCTCCTTCCTCATTACCTCGGCAATCTTCTTGCCCATCGCCTTGCGGAAGATATCCGCCTGTCCCAGGCTGTAGCCGGCGAACTCGCGCACGATAAACAGTACCTGGTCCTGGTAAACGATGACGCCGTAGGTCTCTTTAAGGATGTTTTCCAGTGCCGGGTGGGGATATTGTATCGCCTTGCGCCCGTGCTTGGCATCGATGAATCGGGGAATATGCTCCATGGGGCCGGGGCGGTACAGGGCCACCATGGCCGCAATGTCGCTGAAGGTGGTCGGCTTGAGCTCCTTGATATAGCGGCGCATCCCGGCACCTTCCAGCTGGAAAACGCCGGCCGTTTCCCCCGCGGAGAGCAGTTCGAAGGTCTTTTTATCGTCCATCGGGATATTGTTAATGTCGATATCAATGCCGTGGTTCTGGTGGATAATATCCCTCGCCTTGCCCAGGATGGTCAGGTTGGCCAGTCCGAGGAAGTCCATTTTCAGCAGGCCGATACTGGCGATATCGCCCATGGAAAACTGGGTCATCACGGTTTCCTGACTGTCAACCTTGGCGCCGCGTTGCAGCGGCACATAATTTGTCAGCGACTCCCTGGATATGACGACGCCGGCGGCATGGGTGCTGGCGTGGCGGGAAATACCTTCCACCCTCCGCGCCGAACTGACCAGGTTACGCACGATGTCGTCTTCCTGGTAGATAGCCTTGAGCTCGTTGTTTTCGTCCATGGCACGGGCCAGGGTCATGCCCGGTGTGCCGGGTACCAGCCTGGCGACGCGGTCGACGTCACCGTAGGGCATTCCCAGCGCCCGCCCCACGTCCCGGATGGAGGCCCGGGCGCCCAGGGTGCCGAAGGTGATAATCTGGGCGACGTGGTCCTGCCCGTATTTCTTGGAAACATAGTTGATGACCTCGTCGCGGCGGTCGTCCTGGAAGTCCATGTCGATATCCGGCATCTCCTTGCGTTCGATGTTCAGAAATCGCTCGAAGACCAGTCCGTGTTCGAGGGGGTCCAGGGCGGTGATACCCAGGCAGTGCAGGACGATGCTGGCGGCGGCGCTTCCCCTGACGCCGAAGAGTATATTTTGTTTTTTTACGAACGAGATAATATCCCAGACAACGAGGAAATAGTTGGCGAACTGGGTCTGCTCGATGACATCAAGCTCGTATTCCAGGCGTTGCTCTATCTCCGGGGCAGGGTCGGGATAATAGTAACGCAGGTTCTGGTGGCAGAGGTCAGCCAGGAACTGGTCGGGTGTTTTCCCTTCCGGCAGCTCGATTTCCGGCAGGTGCAGACGCCCGAACTCCAGGTCGAGGTTGCATTTCTCGGCGATGCGTTCGGTGTTTTCCAGCGCCCCGGGGACATCCTTAAAAAGCTCCGCCATTTCCTCGGGGCTCCTGAGATAGAAGGTGTCCCCCGCCATCTTCAGTCGTTTTTCGTCATGAATGGTAGTATTGGTACCGATGCAGAGCAGCAAGTCGTGGGCGGAGGCATCCTCGCGCCTGATGTAGTGAGTGTCGTTGGTCGCTACCAGGGGAATATTGAGTTCGTTACCCATCTGTATGAGGTAGTTATTCACGCCTTTCTGTTCTTCGATGGGGTGTTTCATGAGTTCCAGGTAAAAATCACCGAAGGTCTGCTGGTACCAGAGAGCCGCCTGTTTGGCGTCGTCGTATTGACGGCTCAGAATAAGCTGCGGTATTTCTCCGGCGAGGCAGGCGCTGAGGGCGATAAGGCCCTCTTTATGTTGTTCCAGCAGCGCTTTATCAACCCTGGGTTTGTAGTAGAACCCTTCCAGGTGGGCTTTGGTGGTGAGCTGGATGAGGTTCTGGTAGCCGACCTTATCTTTGGCGAGGAGGATAAGGTGGTAGTTCTTTTTGTCGCCGGCGTTGCGACTGAGCCGGCCGTTGGGCGCGATGTAAATCTCGCAGCCGATGATTGGTTTGATGCCGGCTTCCCTGGCGGCCTGGTAGAACTCGATTACCCCGTACATGACACCGTGGTCGGTTATTGCCAGGCTGTCCATGCCCAGTTCTTTGGCCTTGGCCACCAGTGGCGAGATACGGCACATCCCGTCGAGCAGGCTGTATTCGGTGTGAACGTGAAGGTGGGTAAACATTCTACTTCCGGCGTCGGTTTTAAATTATTATAGCACAGCACCGACATGGGAAAAACCGCGGGTGAACTCGAGCTTGAATAAATTTTTCCAGCTTGCGGTAGAACAGCCGGTGGCAGTATAATTAATTTAAGCATCGGTCTATTTGCACGAAGAGTCCTCATTTATCCCCCCATAGCTTTTTATGACTACCCGAGTAGGCTCGCAGGGATAAGCCCTGATTAATTCATGGAAAGAAACATGGCAGGAAAGTATTGTCGATGGTGCCTGAAACTGTAACCGGTAGAACGGGTGGGGTCTTTTACGGCTGGTTCGCGCTTGCCGGCGTCATGCTCGTGATATTTGTCGTCGGCGGGGTTTTCGTTAATTCGTTCAGTGTTTTGCTTCCTGTAATAACCAGTGAATTCGGCTGGAGTCGGGCGAT
>DAOUEB010000077.1:0-5014 GCA_034430675.1 Dehalococcoidales bacterium | reverse complement strand
AAAGTCCAGAGTGCGGCGAACCAGGCTGGAATCATGGACAGGATGGTAAAGCGGAAGCTCTTGAGAACATAGTAGAAGACCAGCAGTACCAGAACGATGGCGCAGGGTGGGATAATGCAGAGTATCATTATAAGGTATCCCCATATGGTGTCCTTTATCACCTCGTTGCCCGCCAGGGAAAGGTTCAGGGGACTATCCTCGACGAGCTCTTTTAGCGAGTCGATAGCCTTACCGGCGTCAGCATCCACCGCAAGGCTGGCGATAAGGACGCCGTTATGGCCGTCTCCGGTTAAAAACTGGTCGGCAAGGAAATACTTGTTTTCGACGAAGTCTTTAAGGGCATCGTAATTCGCCTCTATGAACGCCTCGTCGACTCTGATGACGCCGGCTCCAGCCATCATTTCCGGCGGGATAAAGCCCTGAACCATAGCCACACTGTCGATGGCTTCTATCTGTTTCTGAAGACGGAAGACTTCCAGGAGGCTCTCTTTCTCGAGGAGAGAACCGTCCCGTTCGATAAGCACGGAGATAGTCTCGCCGCTCTGGTATTTGGCGTTAAGCTGGTGATATTCTTCCGCTTTCGGGTTACCCTTGGAGAAAAAGGAAAGGAAATCGGTGTCCAGGTTGAAGCGAAACAGGGATGCCAGGGAAACGAGGTTGAGGACGACAACCAGGACAATGATGAGTTTGGCGTGGTCGTAGATAAAACCGGCGATTCTTTTCAAAGGAAATTCCTTACCGTGCTACCGGGTGCCAGCCGGGGCAATCAGTCCCATTATAGGGTAAGATGAGGAAGCTGACAAGGGCAGATGATTATCAGGAGATGCGGGAGATTACCGGGATGTTGATGAGGCAGTGGAAATACCTGTGTCCTGTTGTGGCGGGTATCGTTGTTCCGGTTTCCAGAGCTTATTTATTTCTAAGAGATTTCAGCGCTGCTATAAAAGCTATGCCACCAAGTAGCGCGGCCGCCAGCAGGATTATCCACCAAGAACTTCCGAGGAACCCTTCATTGGCTGAAGAGCCGGTTGTCAGCTTGGGAGCCTGCTTGACCGGTGCCTCAGGCTCTTCAAGAGTTAATGTTCGGGATTTCGTATTATTCGTCTCATTGCTTTCGAGGACCAGACCGTCGACATCGGCGAGCACGCTGATTTCATGTAAGCCTGCCTCGACGGTCCAGGAGATATCCCCGGTTGCTATCGCGCCCGCCTCTATCTCGGCGATATCGACATAGCCCGCAGGAGAACCGTCAATGTATAAAGTCAGGCGCGGGTTAACAGCCTTGTCTCTGCCCCGGTTCTCTGCTTTAACCGTAACGGTTATCGTATCCCCGGGGATGGCATCTAGAGGCGCCCAGGTAATTGTTTTCACGATAAGGTCGGGGGCGATGGTAGAGAAAGTTAGAGTACTATCATTGTTGGTTTCTTCAAGCTCGACGATGTCATCGTTAGCGTCGATAGCCATACTAATCGTGTGCGACCCCGCTTCGAGGGTTGAAATGAATGTAAATTTAACGGTATCACCCGCCGGTACTGGCTCTATGTCCTGATACACACCGGGGGTCTCATCGATGGAGTACATCAGTTGGGAGCCACTGGCCGTATCGCTGCCCTGGTTCTTAATGGTGA
This sequence comes from Dehalococcoidales bacterium, assembly GCA_034430675.1. Classification (GTDB taxonomy): domain Bacteria; phylum Chloroflexota; class Dehalococcoidia; order Dehalococcoidales; family RBG-16-60-22; genus JAFGPF01. Next base: position 3,386 of record DAOUEB010000077.1, on the reverse strand, counting down.
CGATAAAGGTCACGTCGTCGTTTATCAGCGGGTTTTCCATAAGCCAGCTGATATCCTGGATGATTAAATCGGGGGTCAGCGTCGCGAAGTTCATCACTTTATCGTTATTGGTCTCGTCAATCTCGGTAACCCGGTTATTGATATCGGCAGTTATCTTGATAACGTGCAGGCCTGCCTCGGCGACCCACTCGAAAGTCCGGGTAACGGCAGCGGCGGACTCTATCTCCGGCAGGTCCAACGAAACGACAGGCAGGTCATCGACGTAACAGGTCGCCTGTGCGTTTTGCGTTTGACTGCTGCCCTGGTTTTTGAAAGTAGCGGTGAAAGTCACGGAATCACCGATGGAAGCGTCTGGAGGCGACCATGTGAAGTCCTGAATTACCAGGTCGGGCGGGGGTAGCGTTACCATCTTCGAGTTGTTGGCTTCGTCAAGTTCAAGAATCTGGTTGGTAGAATCGGTAACTATCTCAATGGTATGGTAACCAGCCGTGGCCACCCAGAGGAAATGCTCCGTAAGCTTGGCACCGGCGTCCAGTCGCCCGATATCGGCGTAACCGACATTGGTACCGTCAACATAGAAAGCAACACGCGAGGGACTGGCGCTTAAACTGCCCCGGTTCTCTATATTGATGTTAAAGGTAACTTCTTTGCCGGCGGGCATGTCTGCCGGCGACCAGGTAATAGTGCCGATGGCTAAGTCGGGTATATTCGGAATGATGGTAACCGAGTTTTCATTATTATTTTCGTTATTCTCGGTAACACGTTTATTGATGTCGATAAATGCCCTGAAGGTATGACGGCCATTCTGTGATTTCCAGGTGCAGGTCCTGTTGGCGGAAACGCCGGATTCTATTTTAATGATGGGGTCTGAAGTCAGCAGGACGTCATCTATATAATAGGCAACACGAAAGTTCCCGGCCTTACCGCCGCCCTGGTTTTTTATGGTTATCGTAAAGGTTACGATGTCCCCTACGGCGTGATTCTCCGGCGTCCACGAGATGCTCTGAATAATCAGGTCCGGGGGAATAATGGGAATGGTCTTGGTCAGTTTATTGTTGTCCTCATGATTCTCGATTAATTTCTTATCGTTATCAACAACAACACTGACGGTGTGTGAACCGTTTGTAGCCTGCCACTGGAAGGTTGCCGTTGCTTCAGCGTCAGCCTCTATTACGCCGATATTCAGGTAGCTCTGGTAACCTCCGCTTACATAGAAAGCAGCGCGGGAGGCTTCAGCCCTACCGCCGCCCTGATTTTTAATAGTTACGGCGAAGGTAACGGTATCCCCGACGGCGGCGTCTACCGGCGACCAGGTGATATCTTCAACAATAAGGTCAGGGGCCAGAGTTAAGAAGCTTACCGTATTCTCGTTATTGTTCTCATCACTTTCAATCACATTCTTGTAGAAATCGATAATTGCTTTTACTTCGTGTGCGTCAGATAAAGCCGTCCAGGTAAAGGTGATATTAGCGGAGGTATCGGTCTCCAGCGTGCTGACTGGCAACGAGGACTGGTATTCTTCATTAATGAAGTAAGCCAGATGGCATGAATCGGCCCGGCCGCTTCCCTGGTTCTTTACGGTCACTATGAAGGTAACTAAGTCGTTCTTCGAGGGATTTTCCGGCTCCCAGGTAATGCCCTCTATTATCAGGTCGGGGGGCAGGGTTGAGAAGGTTGACGTAAGTTCATTATTGGTCTCATCGCCCTCGTTGACGCTGTCGGTTTCGTCAACAACCGCTTTGATAGCATGCTGGCCTGACAGCGCGACCCAGTTATAGGTCCTCGTGATGGTGCTGTCGGGGTCGATAGCGGCAACATCCTGATAACCTCTGGAATTTCCATCGATATATAAATTTACATTACAAAAGCGAGACCTGCTGCTGCCCTGGTTTTTAATGGTGATGCTGAAAACGATGCTGTCGCCTCTTGACGGATTATCCGGTGACCATGATATCGACTGTACAATTAAATCGGACGCCAGCGTCGTCAGGGTAAACATCTTCGTGTTGTTGGTTTCGTCAGTCTCGACGACAAGTTCGCTGGAGTCGGCAACGGCCTTGATGGTATGCGAGCCTGCCTGGGCCGTCCAGGTAAATGCTGTCGTCGTCATCGTACCGGCAACGAGGGAGTTAATAGAATGAGTGGCCAGGATGGTGCTGTCCACATAGCAGACCACGTGGCTGAGGCCGGCCACATCAGTGCCCTGGTTTTTGATGGTTACGGTGATAGTTACCGTGTCATCTATTGCGGGTTCCTGCGGTGACAGGGTGATATCCTGCACGATAAGGTCCGGCCCGTCATCCGCCGATGCCGCCGTATAGTTAAAGCCTGAAGCAGCAGCCCCCAGGATAACAGCCAGTAATAATATAGCGGTTCTGGTTAAAATTTTCTTAATGATTTCGTGGTGAACGGACAAGAAGGAAACCTCCAGTTTAAACGTGATGTATGTTCCTTCTTATTGTATTAGTACCTAAGATAAGAACCAATAGTCCTTTAGTAGGGGAATAATGGATAAATTAGTACTATCGTTCCGTAACGGTGAGAGCCGGGTAGCCCGGCATGTCAGGAAATTTTGTCTTGGGGGCTGTTTGTGTCCGGTTCGTCGGCCTTAACGATGGCCCAGCCCGGGCAGTAGATATTTTCCACGCAGGCCCCGCAATCGGTGCATTTCTCGGGGTCGATGACGTACCGGTCTTCACCTTCGCTGATGGCCCCGCTGGGGCATTCGTAGAAGCAGGCTCCGCAATTGACGCAGGTTTCTAGAATTTTATAGGCCACGATGAACTCCTACAGCCGGTCGAGAAGCATCCGGCAGTATTAGCTGTATTTCATTATATTAAACAATTCAGGGGATTATCTTAAAGGAGGGCAGAGAACTCACATGCTTTCCACGAGGGGCTATTGCGTTCAGGATTCTCCTGAGTCATCTGCTCGGCTGAGGCTGAGAAGCTCTCTGGCTAGAAAGCGAACAGGTTACCGGCAATCTCGGCCAGTCTCATGACCAGGCCGGGGATGATGCCGAGCAGCAGGACGCCCAGGCAGCAGAGGGATAATGCCAGTCGTGGTGCTCCGGAGGACGGCACCTTCTCCTCGGAGGCTGCTTCCCCGAGCCACATAACCTTGACCACGCGGAGGTAGTAGTAGGCAGAGATAACGCTGTTGAGCACGGCGATAACCACCAGCCACAGCAGGTCGTTCTGCACGGCGGCACTGAAGATGTAGAACTTGGCCATGAACCCGGCCGCCGGCGGCATACCGATAAGCGAAATCAGGCATAAGGTCATCGCCAGTGCCAGTACCGGCGCCCGCTTGCCCATGCCGGAGTAATCGGCAATCATGTCGCTGTCAATCTTGTTGGAAATGGTGATGACGACGATAAAGGCTCC
>DAOUEB010000076.1:0-12583 GCA_034430675.1 Dehalococcoidales bacterium | reverse complement strand
AATCTTCATATTAAGGTCGGTGGCCGTGATATACTTGGGGGCAACGGTTTTCGCGGCGGCCAGTACAATCTCGGCCGCATCGCTGGAGGCGGTGTTTTCCACGTCCGGCGGGCCGTAGGACCCCCCGGTGTTGGCATCGGTTTCAGTTTTAAAGCTGCCCTGGTCTTTCTCTGGGTCGAAGCGGGTGACATATATGGCCGGGTCGTTAGACCAGGAAGACATTCCGTGCAGCAGGTTATTCACGTCGTAACCCAGCACACCGAGAACGGCTGTCCCGAACGAGGCGGACTGCCCCGTGTAGCAGTAGACTACAATCTCCTCGTCCATAGGGAGTGTCGTCAGGTCGCCGAATCCCATGTTGACCGCGCCGGGAATATGCCCTTTGGCGTAATCATCCGCCTTACGCAGACTGACGATATAAGGGGCATCGCCTTCGGCAATCGCCATGTAAAGGTCGGAAGCCTTCATATTACCGGCTATATTTGTCAGGTAGTCAGCCACGGCATCCTTGACTACATCAAATTCCGCTTGTGCTGGTTCTGGCTCGGGTGCTGGTGCTGGCGCAGGAGCCGGAGCCGGAGCAGGTTCCTCTCCACCGCCGCAGGCAGTGAGCATCGGCATTGCCAGCAGAAACGCCAGCAGGACAATAATAATTGATAAACCAGGCCATAATTTCACTCGCACCAATACTCCTCCTTGCTACTTGCAGTTATAATTTACGTGATGTACACACTGGCCCGGGTATTGGCAGGTACCAGGATACGATTGCTGCCAGTATATGCCAGCGGGTGGATAGGTAGGAAATAAGGAAGTAGGAATAGTTTCAACAAATGCTGCTTTAGAATCGCAAAACATTTCAGCACAGACTATACCATACCAGGGTATCCTGAGTCAATGGTTAATGTTTGACACCTTAATTACTACCAGAGTAGACTCTAAATCGGAGGTTATGCTGCGAAAGAATAGGGTATGAGAAAGCGGTATTTTATCGGTGGGGGCATATTACTGGTAGCGGTTATATACCTGCTCTATTTAAGCTTCGGCAGTTCGGTCAGCTACTACGTGACGGTAAGCGAATTTTTTGATAGAGGAACCGAGCTTTATGACACCGACATACGGGTAGCCGGTAAAATATCTGCCCCTGTAAATTGGAATGCCGAGGGCCTCGACCTGGCGTTTACCATCACCGAGGGCGGCGATGATATGGCGGTAGTCTACCGAGGTGCTAAACCTGCCGGATTCAAGGAAGGTACCGATATTCTGATTGAAGGTAAATATCAGTCTGACGGTATATTCCAGGCCAGCCAGCTTATTTTAAAATGTCCCTCAAAGTATGAATCTGTAGTTATAGAATAGATTTAATAAATGACAGAAGCAGGGCACATCGCCTTAATGATAGCTCTCCCCGTTACCGTGTTCTCGGCAGTAGCCTCCGTAATCGGTGCCCGGGCAGAATCCCGGCGTCTGGCAGCTGGCGCCCGAAGTGGTATCCTCATCGTTTTTGGCCTGTTCACACTGGCGTTAGCCCTGATTTTATACGCATTTTTTACCAGGGATTTCAGCGTCAAGATTGTGGCGGAACATGCCAGCCGTGAACTGTCCGCCGTTTATTTACTGAGTGCCCTGTATGCTGGTAAGGCTGGCTCTGTCTTCTTATGGGGATGGCTGATTTCTCTGTTTTCCGCATTGCTGGTTTTTCAAAAACGAGACAATCACCAGCAGGTTCTGCCTTATGCAATCGCCATACTGGCCATTATAGAAGCGTTTTATTTATTCCTGGTAACGTATGGCGTAAATATATTCGCCAGACAGCCGTCGCCTCCCGTTGATGGTTTTGGTCTGAATCCGTTGCTGCAGAATCTCGGCATGCTCATTCATCCCCCCCTGCTGTATTTGGGGTTTGCCGGCTTTGCCGTTGTGTTTGCCCTGGTTATGGCGACGTTTATCACCCGCAGTACGGATATGTGGCGGAATAACCTTATCCGGCGCTGGACAATCTTTGCCTGGTGCACGCTGGGTATCGGTAACATCTTAGGGATGTGGTGGTCCTATAACGAGTTGGGCTGGGGAGGGTATTGGGCATGGGACCCCGTGGAGAACGCCGGGCTGATGCCGTGGCTGCTGGGAACCGCCTTTCTCCACTCGATTTCGATGCGGAGGCAGAGGGATTATCTGCATACATGGAGCTTCTGCCTCATCATATTTACTTATGTTTTCACCCTGCTAAGTCCCTTTATCACCCATGGCGGTATTGAGTCGCCCCTGCACGGATTCTACGGCTCACCCTTTCCACCGTATATTCTGGCGGTCATGATGGTTGTAGTTGCAGCTTCATTTACATTGTTATATCTCCGTCGCCAGGATTTAAAGGGTAAGCAAAAACCAGCCTCTTTAATATCCAGAGAAGGTGCTTTTCTGCTTACCAATATCATTCTGGTGGTTCTGGTATTTATTATCTTAGCCGGGACGGTGCTACCCAGGGTGATTGAAGCACTCGGGGGAGCGAAGATAGCTCTGGACCGCAGTTTCTACGACCGAATTTGCGGGCCGATTATGCTTATTCTCGTATTTCTCATGGGAGTCTGCCCGCTATTCGGTTGGGGGAAATCGATATGGAAGTCCGCCGGGCGTAATATCATTTTCTTTTTCCTGGCCGTAATAGTTATTGACGCGGCTATTCTGATTTCCGGAATAGGTAACTGGTATATTGCTGCGGTGATATTGTGCGGCTTGCCGCTCTTCATCATTTTCCGGGAGTGGTACCGGGGGACCGCAGCCCGCCACCGCAGCACGGGAAAGAACTACCTCCGCGCCTTCTTCTCTCTTATTAATAGCAACCGGGCCAGATACGGCGGATTTCTCGCCCATATCGGCATCGTCCTCGTTGCCCTCGGTATTATCGTATCATCTTTCTACGGCATAGAGAGAACGGCCACGCTTGACATCGGTGAGTCGATGAGTGCCGGTAATTATAAGTTGTCCTACAGTGAACTGATATTTAAACAGGACGATGTGAAGGTGAGCGCGGTGGCTTCTATTCTGGTCAGCGAGAATGAGAAATCGGTGGGAATTATGCGCCCCAGCTACGCTTACTGGTTCAGCCATGACGACTTCTTTGCCGAGGTAGCGGTACGCACAACGGCGGCAGAGGACCTGTTCGTTTCCCTGGTCTGGACCGGTTTTGACCCTGAAGATAGGTCAGCTACGTTTCGGGTGCTGGTGAATCCCCTGATTGTCTGGATATGGGTGGGGGGCGCATTCTTCCTTATAGGTGGCGCCGTGTCCTTTTGCACAAGGGAGAAACAGCTATCTGGAGACAAAGAGTAGGTTATGCACCGTCTGATTATCATCCTGGCCGTTTTACTGCTCGCCGGACTGCCGCTGGCCGCTTTGGCCCAGGAGCCGGCCGAAGGGGAAATTACCGGGCAGGTAATCAACGGCACCGAAGGCGGTGGCAGCGTGGCGGGTGTGGAAATTACCCTGATTACCTACGCTGATGATATGGTATCGGAAACAAATACTACCAGAACTGGTGGGGAAGGTAAATTCCACTTTAAAGACGTGGTCAGGGAGCATACCTATCTGGTCTCGGCTAGATATATGGGAGTGGATTATTACTATCCGGTTGATTTTGAATCCGGTGCGACGACAGCCTATGTAGAAGTAGGGGTCTGTGATGTTACTAACAGCGCCCATGCCATAAGAATCGGTCTGGCCCATACCGTAATAACTGTTGAAGAAGAAAGCCTCAAGGTAACTGAAGTCTACTGGCTGGTTAATGACGGCGATATGACATACGTGGGAACGGACGGTGTACTGGTGTTCACTCTACCGGAAGGAGCATATGAGATTGGAGCTCCCCAGGAACTGTTCGCAGATTACGAGCTTCTAGGGGATAACACGATTACCTATCTCGTGCCGTTTCCTCCGGGTGAGAGACAGCTTGTCTACTCTTACCGGCTGGAGAAACCGGATGCTGCTGAATTAACGATTCCTCTAAAGGTCGACTATCCCGCCGACAGTCTTGAAATTATGGTAGCCGGTGAAGATATCGAGGTTGCCGTCGCCGAGTTAGCACCGGCCGAGCCTGTGGTTACCGATACCGGAGAGCGTTTCATCCATTTCCATGGAGAGAACCTGCCTCACGGCAAGATGATAAACCTCCGTCTTTCCAATCTGTCCGGCGGTAACGGTTTTCCCCTTTTCATCCTGTGGGTGATTATCGCTGTGGCGGTCGCCGGCCTGGCTGTTTACCTGATACGAAGGAAGCAGAGAGCGATTGGTGATGAATAAGGATATACCGGCTTCCTCTACCCGGGCTATTGAAGCCCGGGGTCTGGAAAAATCATTCGGGGAGCACCGTGCCCTCAGGGGCATCGACCTGAAGGTGAACCAAAATGAGTCTCTTGTCATCTTTGGCCCTAACGGCGCCGGAAAAACAACCCTCCTGAAAATAATGTCGACGCTGGTCAAGCCTTCCGCCGGTAGTGTGTGGCTGGATGGTATCGATATCCGCGATAAATCGGTACAAATCAGGCACAAGATAAGTCTGGTCAGCCATCAAACCTTTCTTTACGACAACCTTACCGTTTTCGAAAACCTCAAATTTTACGGGAAGATGTACGATGTCGCCGATTTAGAACAGCGAATTCGGGAAGTGATAGCCTGGGTACAGCTTGAGTCCCGCCTCCACGACCGGGTAGGCACACTCTCGCGCGGTTTGCAGCAGCGAGCCTCCATCGCTCGTGCCGTTCTCCATAATCCTTCAATCCTTTTTCTCGATGAGCCGGACGTCGGCCTCGACCCGCATGCCAGCGTTATGGTAAGAGATATCCTGGGAAGTATCAATTCCGGTAGCCGGACGGTGGTGATGACCACCCATAATCTGGAGCGGGGTCTGGAACTGGGGGACAGTATTGTCATACTCGACCGGGGCAAAATCGTTTACCAGTCCCCCAGGAATGCGATAAGCGAGGCGAATTTCCGGCAAATATATGACCGGTACACGGAAACAGGCAGATGAATAAAACATTTACCAAAATTTTCGCCATTTTCTGGAAGGACATGCTGACAGAGCTCAGGACCAAGGAGATTATTGTCTCGGTGCTTGTCTTTGCTTTGCTGGTGCTGGTGGTTTTCGGTTTTACCTTCGGTGCGGGGCTTGAAATAACAGAAATGGTAGCTCCCGGTATTTTATGGGTGGCCTTAACCTTCGGGGGGGTTATCGGTCTTAACCGTATCTTCGCCGTGGAGAAGGAGAACTCGCGTTTGGAGGGGCTGATGCTCTGTCCCGTGGACCGTGCCGTCATCTACTGGGGGAAGCTGGCAGGCAGTTTCACCTTTATGCTGGCTGTGGCTTTTGTGATAACGCCAATATTCCTGGCCCTTTTTAACCTGCCCGTTTTCTTGCCCAGACTTGCCCTTATTATTATCTTGGCCACTCTGGGCTTTGCCGCCGTGGGCACACTTTTTTCGGCTCTAGCCGTAAACACCCGTGCGCGGGATATCATGCTCCCGGTACTTTTTCTGCCCGTGGTTGTTCCGGTGATTGTCTCCGCCGTCAAGGCTACCGGGCCGGTGCTGGCTGGCGGACCCTGGGGAGACATGTTAACATGGCTGCAAATATTAATCGCCTTTGATATTATTTATCTGGTAGCAGCCACGCTTGTCTTTGAGTTTGTGGTGGAGGAGTAGTAAACTCTCCGATTGGAGTATGTATTTATATGAATAGCAATCATACCCTGAGAAATAGCATATTGTGGGGGCTGGGCTTCGCCCTGATGATAGCCGCGCTATATATGGTCTTCGTCTATGTACCTACCGAGAAACATACCGGGGTAGTGCAGCGCATATTTTATTTTCACGTACCTGTTGCCTGGGTCAGCTTCCTGGCGTTTTTCATCACGTTTCTCGCAAGCATTTTTTACCTCTGGAAGAGGGAGATAAAGTGGGACGCTATCGCCTGCGCTTCGGTGGAGGTCGGGGTTATTTTCACCACGCTGGTCTTGATTACGGGGCCAATATGGGCGAAACCGGTCTGGGGAATCTGGTGGACCTGGGATGCCCGCCTGACAACATCACTGGTGCTCTGGCTGATTTACATCGCCTATCTTCTGGTACGCAGTTTTGCCACCGAACCGACCAGGGCTGCCAGGTACAGTGCGGTGATAGGCATTGTGGGATTCGTCGACGTGCCCATTGTCTTTATCACGGTGAACCTCTGGCGGACACAGCATCCGACCGCCATTATCTTTGAAGGCGGACTCGCACCTCCCATGCTTATGACCCTGCTGGTGTGCATTGCCGCTTTTACCGTATTGTATATCCTCCTGGTTATTCAGAGTGCCGGCCTGAAGACCATGGAGGCGGATATCAAACGTTTGAGGAGTATGAAGGCAGAATAGGAGGATAACCATTTATGGAGAATTTAGGGTATCTTTTAGCGGCATATACCGTTATCTGGGCAGTTGTTTTCGGTTATATCTTATATATGCAGCGGAAGCAGCGAAGGTTGCAGCGGCAAACTGATATGTTGAAAGAATCAGCGGATAAATAAAATATATTTAAAACGGGTACGAATCATGTTATACTTGTTTTCTTAGAAGAGGCTAAAAAGGAGGCTACCATATAATGACAGACTACGCGGCTTTAAAGAAAAAGGTAGACGAACTGGCCGAAAGAGAGTGGGATGTGGACGCTATTCAGGCCAGAGTTAACAAACTGTTTGCGGAGGGAATCCCCAAGAAGAAACTTGACCCGAAAGAGATATTGGCCAACAGAGAGCAAATTCTTGATCGCGTTCAGCAGCGGGCCGAGGAATATAATTTTCTGTTAAAGAACTGTGCTCAGGGCACGGCGCTCGCCCTCATGGAAGAGTTCGGTCAGGGCAGCATGGAGGTTCTTCAAGCCCTGGCTCTATTCCCCGGCATCGGTAGTACCGGTGATTTATGTGGTGGTATCACCGGTAGTATGGTTAACTTCGGACTCTTTTTCGGACGTTATGGAAAACCCGGCCCTGAAGGGATGAAACAGGGTATGGCGGCTGCCCAGAATTTTATTGCCGACTTCGAAGCTAAAATAGGTTTTAAGCATTGCACTGATATAATAGAAAAGGTGACAGTCGGGCAAAGACTGAATCCCGGCAGGAGCGACACGGAGATGGCGACCTTTGCGGCGGAGAAAGGTTTTGAGAAGTGCAGTCTGGTTCCGGGAATAGGCGTCCGGCTTGCCGCCGGTTATATGATCGATAGCATGAAATAACGCCGCCGGCGTTTCACGCATCGCCCCGATTTCGGTTAAATGCCTGTATGAGGCGGCAGCGCTCCAGTTTTTGTTCCGTCAGAAACAGGCATTCCGAATTCCCTCCGGCATCGGAAATACCTTGGCATACAGCGTTTATCGCCCGGGCTGTTTGTCCCTCCCGGTTCCTGCTTCCGGATAGCACTAAGATTCGCATGTATATTACACTCCTCCGGTAAATGTTATACACATGGGTCGTTACCCATAATTATAGCATTTTAGCTTTCGGGGTCGAGAGGCGACTATAAAACAGTCAGGCGCGCTCCAGCACCAGGAGGCTGTTGCCCCGCCACCGCTCCCGCGTCCTGATGCGAAGCAGCCCCGGCGACTCCACGTAAGTGACGAGTCGGGTGATGGCCGTCGAGCCTGCCGACACCACTATCATCCCATTATCAGAAAGCTGCTCGACTGCCTGGTCAAGCGTTAAAAAGGTGGCGTTTCTGCCCTCTTCTTCCCTCAGCACCCCGACAAAGAGGTCGACCTTATCCTTATTTTGAGATTCGATGCCGACCTGATGTGAGATGCTGATTCTCTCCGGAGGGCACTCGTTCAGGGTAAGATTGAGCCTGGAATACCTGAGGGCCAGCAGGTCTCTATCGACAAGGGCTATGTTTTCCGGCCGGATGAGTTTCCACAGAGCGACCGCCACGTGTCCCTGCCCCGGGTTGAATACAACGCTGTTGTGTATATTCTTGCCTTTTATATTAGTAAAGGCTTTAAGAAGCATTTCGCTGCCATAGCTGAGAGAATCGAACTCGGGCAGGCCGTAGGCGGACTGCATAACGTACTCCAGGCTGCCAAAGCGCATTTTTACGTTTTTCCGGTGATAAATGCCGCGCTCCAGGGCGCTCTTATCCGGCTTCGGGGAAATAGTTTCCTCGGTAAACCGGTAATGGAAGACAGCGTGGCCGGACCTGGTACGCCTGAGAATAACTTCGACTCCGGGTGTTTTATCCAGAATTTCAGCGACGGTCGCTTCAAGCGGGGCCACCACCACTATGGCCGCAAGCCCGCCGGGCACGAGATAGCCGCCGGCTTCCCGCAGGAGGTAAGTGATGACCGTTTCGCCGGCTTTGCCGGGGATGTTGGCGATAATAAGGTCAAAGTCCGTCCGCTTCACATCGTCGTAACCCAAGCTGCCGTAAATCTCCGCGCCGGCCAGTCCGTTTAGCTCCGCATTCTGGCGTGAGTATGCGACGGCCAGGGCATCGCGGTCGACCATGTGCACCGTGCTGTCGCGGTGCATATTCTTCAGCGTTAGTCCTGCAGGGCCGTAGCCGCAGCCCAGGTCGAGAATACGCTGCGGCCTGTCATAGTCGGCCTCAATGATAGTGCGCAGGAGGAACCTGGTGCCGATGTCTATGTCGTGGCTGCTGAACAGCTCCTGTGACGTTCTGAACCGGAGGCTCTGTTTCCAGGCGCGAAAAGTCACGGTTTTATGGAAGTAGACATCCTCATCCATCAGCTTGTTTGTCTCCGTAGGGCTATTCACCGTACGCCACGTTCATGATGTAGCCACCGACGCTTTCCTTCTCAATAAGAAGGGTACGCCAGTTGCCTCGACTTAAGTACAACCCGGCGGTCAGGCCGGCCGGCCCCCCGCCGATGATTAAAGCATCCCAATCAGGCATGTTTTGTCTCCTTTACTAAAGCTAAACCTTACGCCCCGTAGGGGACGCTCTTCTCATCGAGCGCGCCGGCTTTAGTGAGAGCGGCCCCGGTTACCAGCCTCGTCATAATGGCGATGCGATTGTACGGGGGAAGTCTGAAGTAGCTGAAAGAGAAGGCACAGCCCGGTGCGCCGCCGGCGACGAAGAAATGGAGGTTCTCCGGGGTAATCAGTACCGGCACCATGCCGCCCGGGTTCAGGGCTGCTTCGAACACGGCTTTACGCTCCGCGGGCACCACGCCTATTTCCATTCCGTTCTGAATACCCTTTCTGTCCGCGGGGCTGAGCTCTTCGTACCGCACCGCCGTGCGTTTATAGATTTCATCCTGCAGGCTCTTCTGGTCGTAGCCCATCTTCTTCAGCTCGGCGACCAGTTCCGGGAAGAGTATGATAAAATGGTTTCTCGCACCCACCCCGGAGCCGGGGTATTGTCCCACGCCCTTAACTCCCCACAGGCCGAACAGCCCGCGGTCGGTCCTGATGATATCGGCGACCATGTTGTCCAGAATCCCCTCGGCCGTCCAGGTGCCAATCATCCCGCCATAGAAGTTCTGCATCGGACTGGCACCGCCGATGGTAGCGACGCTCACGGTGCTGTCATTCACCTTGAAACCCCGGGAAGCATGGTAAGGCTCCCAGGGACTGAGGTCAGCATTTTCCGCGAATGTATAGAAGGTATGCGGATTTACCCGGCCGGTCAGGCCCATATCGTTCTTGCCCGGCCACATCTTGCCGATGTTGAGCGTGGCCAGCCGCACGGCGCGGCCGATGGTGTTGTTGGCCCGCCAGCCGTGACCGAGAAAGCCGATGCCCGAATTCATGTTCAGTTCCCTGGCGATGGGTCCGCCCACGACTATTATCAGACTGAAGGAACCCGCCGAGACCAGGATGTGCAGGTCGTCGAAATACTCGTCGGTCAGGGCTTCCATGGCGGCGATTACCACCGGCAGGTACTCCGGCCTGGCTCCCGCCATCACGGAATTAATGGCTATCTTTTCAATCGTGGCAATCCCCTGCTTGGGGTTAACCTTGCCGATTACTTCCTGGGGAGAACGACTCGTTCCCGAGAGCATCCACCTGACGCGCTCCGGCGTGGGGGGAATTAAGGGTAGTCCATCTCCCCAGCGCTTTTCGATGAACTGCTGGTTGAGCTCTTCGATGGCGGCCAGGAAAGACTCCGCGGTAACGGTAATCTCGGCCGGCCCGTCGTCATCTTTTATCTCCCGCGAGGAATCCGCTTCCTCCGGCGTCAGGGGAATGGTTATGGCATCGACTATATCATCGAAGACCCCTTCGACCAGGGGACGTATCGTTTTAACATCTCCACGGAGCTTGTAGAATTCTGACGATTTTATGATACTGCGGCGTACCCCGGGCATAGCGTTATCGCGCGACGCCGATTCCGCGTCATCCGCGAAGGTATCGCAGGTAATAAACACCCCGGGTTTACCCATTTTCTCCAGTTTAATAGCGCCGGCAACTCCGACGAACGTGCACGCCCCTCAGTCGCCGACACCGTACACGAAGGTATCTATCTGCGGCGCCCATGTTTCCGCATCTTTATCCGTGATTTCGAAGGAGCCCCTTATCAGGTTGGCCGTGGCGGTGGGATATTTCTTCTTCAGGAGTTCCTCGAATACCTTATAGAAGTTGTCCAGGCCGGGTTTGCCGTTGTGGTACAGCCCGATTCTCTTACCGGCCAGGTCGGTCAGGCGAGGCGCCGGTGCCAGGGTCGATTTGGCCTCGACGACACCCCTGGGGTTAAGCAGTTTTAGTTCAACCTTATTCTCACTCATTAATTACTCCTTTATTGAAAAAAAATTCCCCCTACTGCAGACATAATAGTAGAAGAATGAAATTAGAAAACTTCTGTAATTATGGCCACCCCTATGGCAAATGTCAAATAAAGTGTGCCCGGTTTTTCCGGCAACTCAATCAGGCGTAAAAAAGACCGTTCAACGCTCTTGACTTTTCTGCTGAGATTAGGTTATACTAAATAGTTAGGGCGAACCATATATTTATACAATAGCGAAGTAATACAGCGGAGGAAGTAGCACATGAAACAGAATAAAGAGGCTTTAGTACAGCATATTCTGGAGACATCCGGGAACATTTACGGTGCACTTAATCCCACTATCCGGCTGGAGGTGTTATCGTCGGACCTTACCGTGGCGCAATTGCGGTCGCTCCTGATATTGCATACCGGTGGCCCCAGTCGCATGGGTTCCATCGCTTCCGTTCTTCATGTTGCCCTTTCCACGGCGACCGGTATCATGGAAAACCTGGTCAGGAAAGAGCTGGTAGTACGCGAAGCCGACCCGCATGACCGCAGACTGGTTATCTGCAAGTTGTCCCCGGCGGGGCAGGAGGTCATCAACGGGTTATGGAAGTCGGGAGAGTTCCAGATGGAAAGACTCCTGGACGGTCTGACACTGGAACAACTGAAGAAAGCCGCCGAGGTTGCCGAGATGCTGCTCGATAACGTGTCCCGGAATACCGGCGGAGTTGCTGGGGGTGGGGTAGAGTGACCAGAATATCACAAGCGCTGGCGCGTTTCATCGAGCGCCGGCCCTGGTTGTTTATTATCATTGCTGTATTACTTTCGGCGGCGGCCGTGCCGGGCCTTACCATGCTGGAAACAGAGACCGGTTTCGCGGCGCTCGTCTCGCCTGATGCTAAGATATCAAAGGACAACGCGCGCTACCAGGAGCAATTCGGCGGGGAGCCGATTACCGTCCTGCTCGAAGGTCAGCTCGACGATATATTTTCGGTCGGTAACCTGGCCATCCTGTCCGATTTTGAGGAGGTAGTATCCCACGACGAGCGATACCGCGCCGTGAATAGTCCTGTCGGCATGCTGCGGATGGCCCAGGAGGAAGCCGGTCAGGCGGGGCAGACCATTATTGAATCAGTCATCTATGATTCCGAGGGCGCCGTCAGCCAGTTGATGCAGCCCTTCATCCCCGACGATGAGCACGTAATAATCGTGGTGACCCCGCAGGGGAACATAAGCGATGAGGAATCCCTGCAGGCGTCTAAAGACATCGAGGAATTTTTCTCAACCCACCCCATGGACGGTGTAAATGCCGAAGTCATCTCAGGCTCCAGGCTGGTAGATGCCATTAGCGTCGGCATCGGTAATAACATAACAATCCTGCTGGGTTTATCCGTAGTGGTCATGATGCTCATCCTGATATTCATGTTCCGGGTGCGCTGGCGGCTGCTTTCTCTAATCATGGTGGGCATCAGTACCCTGTGGACATTCGGCCTGATGGGCTATTTATCGGTGCCTCTGACTATGGCAACGATGGCCGTCCTGCCGATACTTATCGGTCTCGGCATAGATTTTTCCATACAGTTTCACAACCGCTATCAGGAAGAAGTAACTAAAAGCAGGACAATCGGCGAGGCGATTATTGCCTCCATATCACGCATGTTCCCGGTGGTCGGGATTGCTTTGCTGGCAACGATAATCGGTTTCATTACACTTTACATATCCCAAGTGCCCATGATACGTGATTTCGGTATGGTGCTGGCCATCGGCATCGTTATCAGCTACATGGTAGCCCTGTTCCTGCTGCACAGTATCGTCTATCTGGCCGACAGGCGGACGCC
>DAOUEB010000075.1:0-16204 GCA_034430675.1 Dehalococcoidales bacterium | reverse complement strand
GTGGGCGGTACTGTACGATAGGTGGAACCTTTAAGCTGGTTTTTGCGATACAGGATTAGTTCAAGGTAAGGATAATTAACTTATTGGACGGGGAGATTGAGCAGAGTCGAACTTCCTTTGAATACATTGCTGAGTACGTCAATAACTGCTGGTCATCACCGTATACCTGATGCTAAATAGTAAAGGCACGACAAACAGATCGTGAAAAATCTAATCATAATCAGCCGGCTCATCCGGCAGCCCGCACGTTCCGTCACTGCATTCATTATCGGGATTTATTCGCGCGCCACCTATCAATAGATACGCTGGTTGCGTGGCCATAATCCGAAGCTTTCCATAAGGGGCTTGCCTCTCCGCCCACGACAATGATGTTGATATTGTCCGGATTATGATAGGGAGCTATCAGCTCGTCATCCGGGGCCTTTTTCCATGAAGCATAAGGTTCTACTCCTTTGTATGCCTGAGATGCTACCAACATGTCTATATAATCGGTTTTCCAGTATTGTCCCGCAGGCATCTTAATGTTCTGCGATAACCAGCGGCAGAAATCCTGCTTGGTATTAAAGCCCTCGTTCTCCTTTAAATTTCTGGCCACCAGCGGATCCATTATTAAGGTAGCCGCGGAATTAAGCGGGGGCATCACCGCTAACTGGATATTCAATTCCTCTCCCACTGACCGGTGGGAAGCTGCGCCGGTACTGTTGAGAAAAGACCATCCCCTGAAGATACTTACAACACTCTCTTCGGCCTTGAAACCTTTCCCAACATGAAAAGGCTCCCAAACGCTCCTCTCCTCATTCTCGGCAGCGCACATATTGTTGTAAGTATGATTATTCCCCTGGGAACTCCACAGGGTCTTTTTGGGCTTAGCAAATCCCTGGCAGATGCTCATCAATGTCCAGGCTCTTCCGATTACCGAATTTGCCATGTTTACCGCACTGTACGCGCCAATACCGGAGTTCATACCGATTTCATTGCGAATTGGCCCGTTCACCAAAAGCATAGCTTCAAAGGCTGTTGTCGAGGGCATAAGCGACGGTTGTTTTGTGGCTGCGATAGCCAGTATCACGGGAAAATACTCCGGCCTGGCGCCGGCCATGACCGCAATGACCGCGATATTGGAAACCGTGTACTTAACGAGTTCTCCGGTATCGAACCGGAATGATTCGCTCACCACCTCGTCCGGAGAAGCGCCGGTGCCCGCGAGCATTTTCTTCACCCGCTCCTCGGTAGGCAGTATGATGGGCAATCCGTCCGTCCAGCCTTTTTCATAAAATAGACGCTGTAAATTATCTTCGGTATCCGGTTCCAGGAGTACCTGGGGAGGTCCGGCTTTTACGGTTACAGGAGACTCGGGCTGCGACTTCTTTTGGCTCATTGGTTTGGTCAATACATCAAGTATTTCATTGATGACAGGTTTACCGGTATCGGGGTCATTGCCTACGATATATCTATCGAGGACTTCAGGAGACAGACCTATCACCGGATACGGCGTATATATGAAACTTAAAGAAGCGGCTCTCGGGTTACTCTTTGCAACGCTTTCCATCGTGTATGCTGAGACAGGAGCAACCGGGATACCATAGGACTGTTCAAGATTCGTACTACCTGCAGCGACCGCTGCAATACAGCCCGGTCAGCCGGCTACGCCAAGGACAACGGCATGGCCCTTTTCCTTAATTTCCTCCCAGAGGTCATTGTCATCGTCCGTGAACACCATACCCGGTTTCCGTTTTGGTATCGTGGTGACGGACGGCATGTGTTCGGCAAACCATTTCTGCAGTTGCAGCATGAATTCATAGCCGCCGCCGAAACCGATATCTACCAGATACACAGTTTTGTTTTCCAATGTATCCAACCGCTTGGCAAAAGAAGGTGAAGATGGCACAGGTCCACCCATACCCGGTGGAGGCCCACCCATACCCGGCGGCGGTCCACCCGTACTCTTCTGGACTCCAGCTTCAGGACTCATTACAGAAAATCGCACTTCAATTGACATTATATTCCTCCATTCGAATGTTCAGGGTTTTAGCTGCATCCTTGATTAAAAGGGCCCCCTGTCTTCTTTAACCCACGTTATATCCTGCCTGGCTTTCCCCCACCCGGATTCGGCTGCACCCCCGAAGGGATTATCGCCGCCCATGTGTTTCCTCATTTCTTCCATGCGCTTCTTCATCAACTCTTCCTGTTTTTTCATGCCTTCAGGAGTGGCATAATTGATGAGCCGCTCAAAGTTATCCCTCAACATCTTCTCCGGGTCCGGGGCCGGGATAATAAAGAGTTGCTCGTTTTCAATGCCCTTCTTAAGCAATTGTGCCAGCTCCACAGGTTCGATTCCTTGTGCATGAATAGAACGTAGAAAATCAATTGTCTTTTCATTTACATTATATCCGGTATTTTGTAAATGCTCTGGTCGTGTAAAAGTTGCTTCAGCTATATTTGATTTGATATTACCCGGGCACAGGACAGATACACCTATATTATAAGGCTTGAGCGCCTGGTAATAACACTCCATGAGACTGTTGACTCCGGCCTTGGCAGCCGAGTATGGAGTACACCCGGATGCTGCCATAAAACCTCCCATTGAGGAAGTCGTGGCGATATAACCGCCCTTACCGGCTTTTATCATGCGCGGCACGAATGTCACCAAACCGTTGATGACGCCACCCAGACACACACCCATCACCCAGTCATAATCTTCAAATGTCGAGGCTTCAGCCGGACCGAAGGTATTGACACCCGCGGTATTGAATAGCATCTGAGGTGGACTCCCGAATACCTTCTCTACCTCGTCTGCCGCCGCCGCATATGCCTTGCGGTCCGTAATGTCCAGTTGTATGGCGTGAGCTTCTACCTTTTTATCCCGGAAATACGCCATTGCCTCGTCCAAATGGTCCTGGCGAATATCCGCGATAACAACCTTGCAGCCTGCTTCTGAAAACACCTTTGCCTGACCGAATCCGGCACCGGAAGCACCTCCGGTTATAAATAAAATTTTACCAGCGAAATCTTTCATTATTTCCTCCTTTGCATTGTTAAATAGTTTAAAATGAATGGCAACATATTACAAATTCTGGGGGAAGGTCAGATATAATTATTAAACACTTGATATGAATAAGTTGAGTTGTGGATTTTTTCTATATAAGGTACTATAGAATATCACGGTAGAGCAAGAATTATATCTTAACCGTTTATACTAATAATTTTACTAAGAGGCCAGATTTCAAATACACTTAATATTAACCACATATCAAGATAACTATCAACATTAAAAGTGTTTTCATATCGAAAATCTGGGATGTTAGTTCTATAGAATATAGTGTACCGGTCGTCGTATAAGATTCTGTAATTCCATAGGACTCTTCATCCGCAGTAAAAACAGTTAGGAGAAAAAACATGGCAAGTAATAATTCAAAAATCACAGTGCTGGACCCCGGAGGCCAGCCCAGCGGCATCTTCGGACGGCGGCTTGACGTTGATTCACCAATCTTCGCTATTCACGACCCTGAAAACCAGCCGAGAGACACGGCAGAAGCCCTCGGGAAACGTAAAATGGCGCCGCGCCTTGATAACCTGAAAGGCAAAACCGTTTACCTGGTTGATACGGGGTTTGCCGGCAGCGCGGATTTTATGGAAGAGGTCCAAAACTGGTTTACACGTAACCGGCCCTCGGTGAAGACCGAGTTACGCCACAAGAAGACCAGCATGTTCACCGACGAACCCGAACTCTGGGCCGAGATTAAAAAAAGTGGTGACGCCGTTGTCTTCGGCGTCGGCGGCTGAGACGGCTGTTCGGCGAGTATCGCCGACTTTTCCCGGACGATGGAGGACGCCTATGGTGTGCCGACGGCCCCCATCGTTACTGCCCGTTTTGTGGACTACGTCCAGCGTGACAGCCGGAGTCATGGCATGAGCCTCCGCTACAGCTTCCCTCCCTACCCGGTCGGCTGGGTCTCCCGGGAGACGCTGCACGGCTATGTCGAGGGCAACGACCCGATTTCCGGCGTACCCCTCATGGAGGAGGTTATTTTCGCCCTCACTCAGCCGCTGACGGAAGCGGAGAAAACCTACAAGGCGGAAAAAAGACCAGAGCGGCCGCGGCTGCTCGAACCAGATACCGAAACTAACTTACACCGCCTTTTCCTGGAAAACGGCTGGACTGATGGCCTGCCCATTGTCCTGCCGACCGAAGAGCGCGTGGAGGAGATGCTTACCGGCACCGACCGCGGCCCCCAGGAAATCGTCGGCATGATGTCGGTGACCACCCACGAGGAGAGGCTCCAGTATACGGTGGAGAGAGTTGCAGCTATCGCCGTCATGGCCGGTGCCAGGCAGGAGCACTTTCCGGTCATCCTGGCGCTGGGCGCCTCGGGGCGGCCCTCCATGCCCAGCTCGACGTCTTCCTTTGCGAGCATGATGGTAGTAAACGGCCCTGTCCGCGATGAAATCGGCATGAACTACGGCCTCGGCGCCTTAAGCCCGGTCAATTACGCCAACGCCGTTATCGGCAGAGCCTGGACCCTGATGAGCATTAACTTCGGGGACGTCCGGCCCGGCGCCACGTTCACGGCCAGTACCGGAACCACTATCAATTACAACAACATGTGCTGCGCGGAAAACGAGGAGTTGAGCGTCTGGGAGCCTTTCCACGTGCGTAAGGGCTTCAAACGCGATGAGAGCACGGTCAGCCTTTTCCGCGGCTGGACTGTCCTCGGTTTTAACACCGGCCCGGTCCAGCGAATGCTGGAGGTTATGAAAAGTCTCAGCGGCCCCTTCGGCGGCGCGTTTACGTTCGTCATCGACCCGCTGGTAGCCAAGAGTCTCAAGAAGGAAGGCTATGACGACCCCATGAAACTCAGCGAGTGGCTCGTGAATGAGATGAATCCCCGTTTCAAGCGTCCGGAGATGGTGAACTTCATCGTCGTCGGCGGGGAAATGAACCCGGTGTGGGTTACTACCGATTTCTCCTATTTCCAGACGGCAGTCGTAGACCCGTGGATACCCGCGGCCGGCATCCGCCATGATGAAAAGCCGCTCCGCATGCCGGAGGCAGTTGCCTGTGCCGACGGCTCCTGCGGGATTTCCCGCTAAAACCGGTTACATTAATACTTGGTTACGGGAGTGAAAGAAAATGGAAAACATTGAAGGGAAAATAGCCTTTATCACCGGCGGTGCCAGCGGCATCGGACTGGGCATCGCCAAGGTATTCGCTAAAAACGGCATAAAGGTCGTCATCGCCGATTCACGGCAGGACGCCCTAGATGAAGCGATGGCCTATTTCAAGGAGACCGGCGAGCCTGTCCACCCTATCAAGCTGGATGTCACCGACCGCGTTGCCTACGCCAAAGCCGCTGATGAAGCGGAAGCCGTCTTCGGGAAGATACACGTGCTGGTCAATAACGCCGGCGTAGCCTCCGGCGGCCCGCTGCAGAACATGACCTTCAAGGACTGGGACTTCAGCATCGGCGTGAACATCACCGGTGTCGCCAACGGTCTCGTTATCATCCTGCCGCGTATCCTCAAGCATGGCGAGGGTGGCCATGTGGTTGCCACGTCTTCCACGGGCGGTATTGCCGCTGTCGGTGGGGCTGGCATTTATTGCACGACGAAGTACGCCGTGGCAGGGATGATGGAGTGCTTGGCTACGGACCTTCAGGATACAGGTATCGGGGCGTCGGTACTCATCCCCGGTCCAACGACGACTAACCTTGGCCCCTCTACCTTTGCCAACCGCCCGGAGCACCTGAAGAATGAAGGACAGGAATGGTCCCCACGGCGCCCGATGTCCGATTTCTCCGTTTTCATGGACCCCGTCGAAACCGGAGAGCGTGTCCTGCGAGGTATCAAGCGGAACGATATCTTCATCCACACCCATTCCGAGTTTCGGGAAGGCTATATCGTCCGAAACGAGGCCATCATTCGGGCCATCCCGGACGAGCTCCCGAACGAAAAGCGACGCGACGTCATCAAGAAGTTCGGGACGCTAATATATAATCCCATCTACGAACGACAGACCACGCCCGGACCGCCGGACTGGAAGATGGACTGATATCTATACGTTATAGCTACAAGACAAATAAAGAGACAATCCCTTCTGAAGCATGTCTTATAGCGTGAGGTCAGGTAAACTAGAAAGTTGTAGAGGATATGCAAGCATAAAACCCGAGGTGTTAATCGAATAAATCACTTTAAACGATAATCGGTAAAAAAATATTTTTTCTATACTCCGGGGGGACTCAAACCCCCGGCCTCTTGCGTGTAAAGCACCCTTGAGAGATTACTTCACCGTCAGGTTCATCGCCATGACACCATGATATCATCTACCGCGGTATTTTTTAATGCCTTCACCGATGGGGTGGGACATCATGTAGAATATCTGCTTGGTGATATTGCGGATTATCATCGGGCCTTGCTCCACGTTGGGGGGGATATACGCCCCAAAGCTTTTATTGATAATATGCTTCTCACCGCCGATCCAAAGCTCGACTTCGGCGCACAGGTCGGTGATGTCATCGTAGTTCATAGCATTGAAAACAATAGACGTGCCGTGGGGCAGGATATGCGCGTCCATCATCATCTGTCCCGCTTTTGACTTTTCGCCCGGCAAGAGCCACCTCGTATCGCAGCCGAACTCAGCATCGGGAATGACAGTCTCGTCGATGTAGGCTATAGGGCGGGTATATTTGGGGTCGGTCTCGCGCATATAAGGAGGCATCTTTCCGTGGGGTTCATTACCGTAGACCATGTATTTTGCGTATTTAAACGGGCCGGTTTTCTTGATTTTGGGCATCTCCTTCTGCTCGGTTGTTGGATCGGGCGTTTCTTCGTCTTTTTCTCTCGTGTACACGCCGCCCGGTCCGGAGGTCCAGTGGCAAACGGGCTGGCTCGTGACCCTGCCGCCGGCACCCCGGGTGGGCATGTGCGGCATATTGGCCGGGATATAGGCGACCCAGCTTCTGTCCAGGGGTATTTCTTCGTCCTGCATCAGCATCCCCATGGCGCTGGTGTCCTCCGGGTGGTCAGGGTCGGTGCCCCACCAGGAGAGCAGTTCGGGGAAGTCGTGAACATGGGGGAACATTGCCGGAGTCTGTAATCCCCGCTTCATCAGTTCCTCCCAGGATATCTGGTTCGGGTAGGACGGGGGCCATATCCAGGTGGACTCGCCGTAGTAGGCGCCCGGGATAACCTCGTCGTCAATCCAGAGGACATGCTCCATACTGATGCGTCTGCCTTCAGCCGCGAGCTTATCTCTTTCTTCCGGGGAGGGGCCGGGCAGCATGTGCCTTTTTTTTAGTTCCGTGCAGATATAGTTGTCGTATTTAGCCATTTTTCATCCTTCCTAGTATTTACTATCAATATATAAGAATCGGTTTTAAGGGACTCTTGATAAAAGGCGAAGACCGCTTGCCTCCTTTCTAGACGTTATTATATATAATTTCTTAACTCGGCTTCAAAGTTATAATAATATAGCTTTCCAACAGGCAGACGCCAATAATTCCAGGAAACCCAAAAAGTAACGAAATGTCATCATTTGGTTATTGATAAAGCCTTCTTGTTATTAATTGCATTACAATAGCAGTCACCAGCAAGAGCACCAATACGGAAAAGGCAGCGGTAACGTTGATGAAAGAAACGCCGATGACCAGCAGAAAGACAGGCGAATACCCGATTAAAATCAACTTATCAACCTTTACCCACCTACGGCTAATATCGCTATCCACCAGGTGGTACTTACCGGTAGCGTATGTCCAGATTATGAGTCTCATAACAAGGGCAAGTAATACATTGCTTGCGTATATAACTATCGAAAGCTGTTCCGTTCCGTAGTTCCCGATAAGGGACGTGGAAAAAGGTATCAGGGCGACGAACATCAGGAAAACTATATTTAACCATACCAGTGCACTATCGCAACGCTTGATAGAATGAAAGGAACGGTGATGTAGAGTCCAGAGGAGGCCCAGCACTATAAAACTCAGTGCGTAGCTGTACAACTTGGGCCATAGTTCAAGTAGCCTCCTGGGCAGTTCCGCCTGCAGCGATGGGTGCACTATCTCCGGGATAGTAATCTCCAGTACCAGCAAGGTCATTACGATAGCGAATACACCATCCGTCAAGGCTTCAAGGCGGTTTGGAGTGAATACAGTGGCTGACACTCTTTTTTTAATTTGGCTCATATCTCAACCCCCTTTTTTAAATAATATGCTACTTCTCAGTATTCCAAAATCAACACATTATACTATTAACAAATAAGGGGGAGCTAATCACTCCCCCTTTCCTTATTTTATTCTTATTTTGCCAATCTCGATGGTGGGCGGTACAGGACTTGAACCTGTACTGGCCGCCGGCGCCTGATGTTAAGATACCTGTTACGTCAACTCAAGAAGTGGTATCCTTTATAGGGGCAGGTCAAAGAAATTCTAAACCTGCTTAAAATCATATACAGGCTTTAAGTAAAATTGTAGTATTATTAAGCTAAATAAATCCCGTTAAATATAAATAACGCAATGTAAGCCTAAAAGGAGGGACGTTAGTTTATGCTGCAAACAAAAAAAGATGAGTTAGTAATGGAGGAAGTAGTAAACCTTGTTGTCAACGGGGATTCGTACAAAATGAGCGTACAGTCGAACTGGACGTTAGCCCATGTGCTCCGTGAAAAACTCGGCTTAACGGGTACCAAGGAATTTTGCGGACAGGGCGCGTGCGGCGCCTGTGCCGTCATCATAAATGGGAGGCCAATCCTGTCATGCATGACACTGGTTATAGAGTGCAATAACATGACCGTAGAGACCGTGGAGGGAATCGCCAAAGCAAACCATCCACTAATCGAAGCATATGTAAAACACCACTGTATGCAGTGTGGTTTCTGCACTCCAGGCTTCATAGTCACTGCCAAAGCATTACTGGATAAGAACCCTAACCCAACGGAAGATGAGATAAAGGAAGCTCTTGTGGGCAATCTGTGCAGGTGTGGGACATATCCCCAGCATATCAAAGCAGTTCTAGAAGCAGCCCAAAAATTGCGTGGAGGGTAATGAACATGAACAATGAAGAAATGTCCAGGATGTTAGAGTCATTCGATAACTTAAAGGCGGATAAATATCCCCTCAAGAAGTACAACAATATAGGGAAACGTGGTGTACGCCGTATAGACGGGGTTGAGAAGGCGAGTGGAGCGGCTAAATATACGATTGACGTGCAACTACCGGGAATGCTTCATGGTAGATTCCTTACATGCCCCTATCCTCACGCCGAAATAATAAGCATGGACACCAGCAAAGCCGAAAAGCTACCCGGTGTCAGGGCTATATTGAGATACGATGACCCGGAGCTGCCGGAAACGGCATCTTTGGGCGGGCACGAACCGTTCCCCACTACTGTTCTTCCTGGAGTGGCTCACTTCCAGGGGGAAGAGGTGGGTGCCTTTATAGCTGCCGATAGCGAAGAGATAGCTGAACAGGCACTGAAGCTGATAAAGGTGGAATGGAAGGAACGCCCCTTTGTCCTTGACCCGGAACAGGCATTACTGCCGGATGCTCCCCTGACAAACCCTGAAGCACTCCCCAACGGGAATCTCGACCCGGAAAGCACATATATTGAAAAGCAAGGTGATATTGAGAAAGGTTTTGCCGAAGCTGATAAGATAATTGAGTTCAAGTTCACACAGGGACTTAATACCTGGATTGGACCGGAACGTCCCTGCGGCGTATTTCGATGGAATGGAGAATACCCGGAGGTCTGGGTTAAACAACAGCGCCCTCATATTTCCAAACGTCATATAGCGACCTGGTTCGGCGGCATCCCGATGAATAAGATTGATATCCATTGTCTTTATCAGGGTGCCAGTTTCGGCGGATGGAGCCAGGTCTCGTGGAATTTGGGAGGGCACTACTGTGCGGCACTCCTGTCCAAAAGAACCGGCAGACCTGTTAAGTGGACTTTCACTAGGCGGGAAGACTTCTATGGTGGTGAGATGGATGAAGGAGTCTACTATTATAAGGTTGGCGCTAAACTGGATGGTACGATAACAGCTATCCAGGCCAGAGCCGTGGTTACCAACCAATTCCTGCCAGTATTTGGTATTGTTAAGCATTTTATTGACAACACCAAGGTTCCAAATATATACGGCAGGACAGAATCAGTAATGATAAATAAAGGGCCCACGGTGGCGACACGTTGTGAACAGAACTCGAACTGCCACAGTATGACTCAGGTATTCAGCCGTGTCGCGGAGGCGCTGGGGCTCGACCCGATAGAGGTAGCACTCAAAAATGACGGTGCCGAAGGCCATGATATGACTTGGCTAGACAAACGCAAGGCAGATATGGGATTCCAGGTTAGAGACAGCCTTAAGGAGTGTGTCGAGAAGGGGAAGGCGGCTATTGAATGGGATAAGAAATGGCATGCGCCGGGAACGAATAAACTCCCGAATGGCAGAATGCACGGGTTGGGCTTTAACTGGACGCATGAGTGGGACGATTCCGGTGGTTCCAGTGAGGTAGCCATTTACATTGAACGCAATGATGGTACAGCCACTATTCTGGGGTGCCGTTCTGATATTGGCGTTAATGCTGAAACAGCCTATTGCCAGATCGCTGCCGATGAATTGGGCCTTCGCATGGAAGATGTTCGTTTTAAGGGACAAATGGACGCCGGTTTCTTCACGATGACACCCGATACCTCCACCAATATGTCCATTAATGGCTCGGCAGTAAGACATTGCGCCCGGCTTTTGAAGAGAAAGATCCTTGAATTGGCAGTAGCACCCAGAGGAGTGACTCAACTAAATAGCTTCCCGCCGGCTTTCCCGGATACGCAACCTGAAGAGCTTGATATCAAGGATAGCCTCATCTACGAAAAGGCAAATCCATCAAACAGAATGACACTGGCGGAATTTATCGGGCCGAGCGGGGCCATGGGCCCGCTCCTCTCCGCCATTGGAGAACCCGTTTGGGCCGGTAAAGAAGGTATTGATTATCCTTTGCGTCTCACGCCGCCCATCTTTGAACATGCCTGGCATGTCCAGCGGGGGACCTACATCGGCGTGCGCCTCCGTCTGTGCCGGCAGGCGCATTTCATGGAAGTCGAGGTAGATACCGAAACCGGCGAAGTTGATATAACGCGTATGGCTACGGTCAATGATGTCGGTAAAGCGATAAGTGTGGAAGGTTGTGAGGGGCAGCAGTATGGCGGAGCTATCATGGCCGCCGGAAGAGGCCACAGCGAGGAAATAGTCCACGACCCGAATACGGGAGTTATGCTCAACGGTAATCTTTTGAACTACAAAATCCCGACTATGCTGGATGTTGGGCCGATTGATACCGCTCTCGTGGAAACCGGCATGGGTTATGGCCCGTACGGACTTGTCGGCATCGGCGAGGACGTGGCCACAGTTATGCCTACTCTCATAGGCGCTGCTATTCACAATGCCATCGGCAAATGGATAGATAGCTACCCGGCAACTCCAGACAAAGTGCTCAAGGCGCTGGGAAAAGCGTAAGAATGTATAAATTTTTTTTGGAGATCTGACAAATGAAGAAATTCAAACACATAAATGCAGGTTCTTTGGAAGAGGCAACATCAGTACTCAAGGCCTACGGGGAAAAGGCTAAAATTATCGCCGGCGGCACGGATATTTTAGGCGAGATGCAGGACGCCATATTACCGGATTATCCCGAGGTTATCGTCAATATAAAGAGCATTGCAGGCATGGACTATATCATGGAGGACAACGGGGTGCTCCGCATGGGTGCTTTAACGAGGCTGGAAGACATAGCTAGGGATAAGGTAGTAAGAGAAAAATATTCCGCACTGGCTGAGGCATCCGGCAGGACGGCTTCTCCGCATATCAGAGAGATGGGTACTCTGGGCGGCAACATCTGTCAAAGCAACCGGTGCTGGTACTACTGGGTCCCCGATAACAGGTTCTACTGCCTGAGGAAGGGCGGTAAAACGTGCTACGCCCTGACCGGTGATGCCAGATATCACTCTATATTTGGAGGCACCAGAGTATATCGTACACCCTGCTCTGCGGAATGCCCGGCCAACGTGGAAATACCTGACTATTTAAGCCAAATCAGGGAAGGCAACCTTGTTGAGGCCGCCAAAATCCTTCTTGAGGCCAACCCCCTTCCCGCCATAACAGGGAGAGTCTGCCCGCATTTTTGCGAAAACGATTGTAATCGAGATAGCTACGATGACCCGGTTTCCATCAGGTGTATCGAACGCTTCATGGGTGATTATATCCTCGAAAACTCGGACGTAATGGTTGAACCCCCACAAACTGAGTCGAAAAAACATATCGCTATTATAGGTTCTGGTCCCACAGGACTTTCGGCTGCCTACTACCTCCGCCGGACGGGCCATGCCGTGACCATTTTTGAGAACATGGAAAAGCCAGGTGGACTGCTTACCTACGGTATACCACCGTACAGGCTCCCCAAGGATGTCATCAATAAGCAGATTGAAGTTCTCCAAAAAACGGGTATCCAGTTGAAGCTTAATGCTAAGGACATCAAGGTAGATGAACTCGCTAAAAGCTTTAATGCCGTATTCCTGGCGTGTGGTGCCTGGAAGGAGCGGCGCTCGGGAATAAAGGGAGAGCAGTTTATGATGTCCGGGATGGAATTTTTGAGAAACTCCAACACCGGTATCAGGAAAGTCCCCGGCAAGAAAATCGCCGTAACTGGCGGAGGCAACGTTGCCGTAGATGTCGCCAGGACTCTCTTAAGGCTTGGAGCAGAACCGGAGGTCTTATATCGACGTGGCCGGGGGGAAATGCCCGCCCTGAAGGAGGAAGTAGAAAAAGCTGAGCAGGAAGGCGTTAAAATCCAGTTCCTCACCCTGCCCGTCGAGGCGTCAAGAAATGATGGTAAGATAGCCCTTACGTGCACGAAAATGGAACTTGGGCCTCTCGACGAGACGGGAAGACCGCACCCGATTCCAATAAAAGGCTCGGAGTTCACCACCGAGTTTGATGCCGCCATAGAGGCACTCGGGGAAGAACCGGATTTATCTATCGTCCCCGAAGGGCTCCGCAATGGTCTTGAGCGTCTCAAAGCCGAGCCTTCCACATATTCCCTGGGTGACAACTTCTTTGCCGGAGGGGATTTCATCAAAGGGCCGTCAACGGTGGTTGAAGCTATGACCGCCGGGAGGGAAGCCGCCAGTTGCATCAATCAATATCTTGGGAATGCCAAAAAACAAAGCGGAGGAAAAAATATTAAGAGTGAGAAATTCAATAGTGCTTACCTTCAGAGAATAAACCGGGTCGCTACCCCGGAACTCCCCACGGCGGAAAGAATCAAAAGCCTGGACACTGAGGATATTAATGGTCTGGACATGAATGCCGTCGAGACAGAGGCGAATAGATGTTTCAACTGCAGTTGCGTGGCTGTAAATTCATCAGACATGGCCCCGGCCTTGATAGCTATGGACGCCAAGATTAAAACCACAAAAAGAATTATTGAAGCAGGGAAGTTCTTCACGGTAGAAGGCGATAAGACTACGGTACTGGAGGATGATGAAATAGTCGTAGAAATTGAGGTCCCGGCACCCAGTTCGGGCACTAAATGCAAGTTCATCAAGTCCGCCATCAGGAAGTCGATAGACTTCCCCTTAGTCAGTTGTGCGGCAGCAATTGACTGTGAGAATGGACTGGTTAAGAGCGCCAGGATAAGTTTAAATGCGGTGTACAACACGCCTTACAGAGCTGCCAAAGCCGAGACTTACATTAAAGGTAAATCAATTAATGAGCCGACTGCCGAGACGGCAGCTAATAAGGTAACCGCGGATGCATTTCCATTACTGAATAACAGGTACAAGATTCAAATAGCCAGGGCACTTATTAAGAGAGCTATATTAGCCTGCGGCTAGGTAATAAAACTGAAATGGGTATTAAGTTAAATATTTTCTATCCCCGTTTAAAACAGTTTATTACAGACCCTGACTCAGTCGAGGTTAATGGCAGTACCGTCGGTGAATGCCTGGACGATTTGGTAAGACATTTCCCTGGCACCAAGAAATGGCTATTTAACGAGCCGGGGCAATTGCTCAGGCACGTATATGTTTACGTAAATGCCGAAAGTGCCTTTAAGGCAGACATGGCGGCACCGGTAAAAGACGGGGATACACTCATTATTGCTGCCTTAATTACGGGAGGATAGAACTTCTGGTATAACTATAAAGCAGTTTAAGAAATAGAAATGAATACCAACGAACACCTTACCAGAACTATATGCGAACTGCTTAGCCGGGGCTCGCCACTGGTACTGGCATCTATCGTGAAACAGGAGGGTTCCGCTCCAAGGCACGCTGGAGCCAAGATGGTTATCGATGTAGATGGCAGGAGCTACGGCACCATCGGTGGCAGCCTGATGGAAGCGGACGCTATCAAGGAAGCAAGGTCGGTTTTTACCAGTGGCCGGTCGAGACTTATCGAATTCGACCTCACTGAGCAGAATGTGAACATCTCGGGGATGATTTGCGGCGGCAAAGCCATGGTAATGCTGGAATACCTGGGGGCTACGCAGGAAAATATTGATTTCTTCCGTAGCCTGTACGATGCCGTGATAAACGGCGATGATTTTACCTTTATCACACTGTTTAAAGAAGACGGCCAGGC
Organism: Dehalococcoidales bacterium; assembly: GCA_034430675.1. Classification (GTDB taxonomy): domain Bacteria; phylum Chloroflexota; class Dehalococcoidia; order Dehalococcoidales; family RBG-16-60-22; genus JAFGPF01. The sequence continues at coordinate 1,584 of DAOUEB010000075.1, read as the reverse complement.
TGTGTCTGATATCGGTCATTGCCTGCTTTCCAGCGACGGCAAAGTAGCAGGAGAGTGCCCCTTATCAGAGGCGGATTTAGAACAGCTGATAACCAGAGTACACGCTACTCATATGGCCACGTCCGTTCGCTTAGAAGACTGGCAGGTGTTACTGGAGCCGATGCATAAGACCAAAACGCTGTACTGTTTCGGTGCGGGGCATGTCGCCAGGCCGACAGCCCATATAGCGGTGCTGGTGGGTTTCCGTGTGGTCGTGGTTGATGACCGTGCCGAGTTCGCCAATGCAGAGCGTTTCCCCGATGCCGGGAACGTTCGCGTTATTGATGATTTTAACCATGTCCTTAAGGATTTTGATATAGATGCGGATTCATATATCATTATTGTTACCCGTGAGCACCTGTATGACCGCGTTGTCCTGGAGCAGGCATTGAAGACAGATGCCGGCTATATCGGGATGATTGCCAGCCGGAGGAAAAGAAACGCTATCTACCAGGCGCTTCTGGCCAGCGATGTAAAAGAAGAGGAGTTGGCGCGAGTGCATTCTCCCATCGGATTGGATATTGGTGGCGAGACACCAGAAGAGATTGCGGTGAGCATTGTCGCGGAACTGATTCAAGAACGTGCGAGGCAATATACATGAAGACCAAGCGTTATGCTGCTATTGTCCTGGCTGCCGGGTTTTCGCACCGTATGCAGCAATTCAAACCTCTACTATTACTCGGAAAAGAGACGATATCGGACTACCTGATGGCCACGTTTTTGCAGAACGGGGTCGAGGTTTATCTGGTGGCCGGTTACCGGCAAGACGAACTGCGTGCCGGTATCAAAACTGGGAATATTCAAATCGTAGAAAACCGCGACTATCAACAAGGTATGTTCAGCTCCGTTCAGGCGGGGCTGCGTTCTCTCAAGAGTGATTATCAGGCAGCCTTTATCGCCCCGGTAGATACCCCTCTGGTACATTCCAAAACCATCCAGAGCCTGCTGAGAGCTGTGGAAGAGCACCCGGGCAAGGTGATTCATCCCGTGTTCAATCAAAAGCGGGGGCATCCGCCCCTTATCCCGGCAAATATGTTCCCGGCGATTTTGGGATGGCAGGGAGATGGCGGCCTGAAATCCGTTCCTCATTTTTATGACGATACAACCGTCGAGATTAACGTGCCGGATAGCAACATACTCTTTGACGTCGATGAACCCGCCGACTATGAGGAGCTTTTAGAGCGTTTTCAAAGCCTTGAAGCATCACCGGAAGTAGAGCGTAGATAATTGTTGTAGAATATATATAGACACATATTGCAGAAAAATATAAAACACTGGATAGACAGTCTCTGGCCAATAAGCGTAAAAAGGGGTAAGGAGGTAATGAAATGGCTGTAGTAACATCAGTCCCCAATTTTTTACCTCTTAATAGTTGCCCTTCTTGGCTAACCGGGAGAGCCAAATAGTTGAGGAATGTGTAGAACGTCAGCGATAATGGGACACAAACAGGGCCACTAAAACCGTACACTTTAGACGGGGTGGCATGAGCTCCTGAGAGGTAGTAGACTAACCTCAATATAGAAAGGAGCGAGTCATGTCCCAGGG
>DAOUEB010000074.1:0-5332 GCA_034430675.1 Dehalococcoidales bacterium | reverse complement strand
ATGACGATACCCATCAGCAGCGCCGGACTGGCCAGGATGTTGTCCAGCGACATCGATTGAATGGACTGGGCAATCGCTCCCAGCTGCGTCTGTCCGGTAAAGCCGAAAACGAGCGCCATGCCGTAGAGCAGTACCGCCGAGGCGATGGCCCCCAGCAGCAGGTACTTCAGCGAGGCCTCGGTCGATTTCCGGTCCTTGAGAAAGCCGACCAGTACGTAGAGGGAAATGCTGGTCAGCTCCAGGGCGATGTAGAGAGAAATCAGGTCGGCGGTGGCCGCCATGAGCATCATGCCCAGCGTGGAGAGCAGAATCAGGGCGTAGTACTCGCCCTGAAAGCGGGAGAACTTATCGACGTAATCGGTGGAAGCCAGGATAACCAGGAAGGCGATGCCGGCGAAGAGCAGCTTGAAGAACAGGGCGAAGTTGTCCACGGCCAGCATGTCATTGAAGAGCGGGGCGTAGTCGCCGCCCCACATCGCCACCGTGACCCCACCGGCGATGACCAGTCCCGCCAGGCTCACCGACCTCAGCACGGACTTCTGTCGCACGACCAGGTCAAGCAGGATTACCAGTACGGTAAATACCGCCAGAGTAATCTCCGGTATGAACAGCGCCAGATTCAAATCCTACTCTCCTTTATTTTTTCTAGCCGCCAAACAAGGCCGCTATGGGTGTAATTCCGAGTTTAAAGACATCCGTTAATATCGCCGGGTAGATACCCACCAGCATAATCACCGCCACCATGACGAACGTGTAGAACTTCTCCAGTCCGTCGGCGTCCTTGACGCCGTTAAATTCCTCTTTCACCGGACCGTAGAATGCCTGTTGCAGCATCCATAGTATGTAGCCGGCCGTCAGGACAACGCCGATAATAGCTATAATCGTGTACACCTGCGTGTAGGGAACGGCGGTGCTGTTGAAGCTGCCCAGGAAGATGAGAAACTCGGCGGCAAAGCCGCTGGTAGTGGGCAGCCCCAGGGAAGCCAGCCCCGCTACGGAAAAGACGGCCGTGATAATCGGCACCTGCCGCGCCAGTCCTCCCAGCTTACGCAGGTCGCGTACTTCAACGTTATGGATTACCAGTCCGGCCAAAGCAAAGAGTAGTCCGGTGACAATGCCGTGGCTGAACATCTGCAGAGCGGCGCCGGTCAGGCTTACCTGACTCAGGGCGAAGATACCGAGAAGCACGTAGCCCATGTGACTGATACTGCTGTACGCAATCATCCGCTTGATATCGGTCTGCATCAGGGTTACCGCCGCGCCGTAGATGATGCCGATTAAGGCCAGTATTATCAATATCTGCGCGTATTCCTGAGCGGGCCCCGGGAACATGCCGACACAGAGTCGAATCATCCCGTAGCCACCCATCTTAATAAGCACGCCGGCCAGCATGACGCTGACGGCGGTCGGCGCGTCGGTATGGGCGTCGGGCAACCACGTATGGAACGGGAACATCGGCAGTTTCACGGCGAAGCCGATGAACAGCAGCCAGAAAATAGCCGCCGCCGGCATAATCGACTGCACCATGCCCAGACCCTGGTTGCCGATATCCACCATGTTCAGGCTGCCGGTGGTAAAGTACAGGCTGAGAACACCCGCCAGCATAAAGGCGCTGCCGAAGAGCGTGTAGAGGGCATACTTGATGGCTGAGTACTCCCGGCGTCCCGAGCCCCAGATGGATATTAGGAAGTACATCGGGATAACCTCTATCTCCCACATGATGAAGAACAGCAGCAGGTCGAGCGAGACGAAGACACCGATAATGCTCGTTTCGAGGAGCAGCAACCAGGCGAAGAACTCACGCGGTCGGTCGTGTACCTTCCACGAGATGAGTACCGCCAGGAATCCCAGGAAGGCCGTCAGCAGCACCATGGGCATGCTCAGTCCGTCCACGCCCAGGTGGTAGTGGGCATTGAGCTGGGATATCCACAGGTACTTCTCCTCGAACTGCATTACTCCTGCCGCACCCGTTGAGCGGTCGAAAGCGGCAAAGAGGCATATTGCTATAATCAGCGGAATACCGGTAAAGACAGCGGCCACGCGCTTGATAAGCGCTTCATCTTTCCTGGATATGAGGGCAATAATTATCGCCCCCACCGCCGGCAGGAAGAGTATGGTTGTCAGGTAATTAAATTCCAACTACGCTAACTCCTGTCAATATTATCCGAATATAAACACACAAATTCCTATAATAGCCACCCCGATGCCCATAAACAGACCATAGAGCTGTAATTGCCCCGTCTGGGCGTGCCGGATAGCCTGGCCGCTGCTTATAACGACGTCGGACACTCCGTTGACAGCGCCATCAACGCCTTTGCTATCAAACAGCGTAAAGCCGGTAAACAGTCCTTTCATCAGGACCAGCTTCACGATAATGTTTTCATAAAGCTCGTCGAAGAAGTACTTGCGGTAGACCAGCGTATAAAGCGGACCGAATACCCTGCCCAGCGTCTCGGCCTTTATCCATTTACCGCAATAAACGACATACGCCATGAAAATGCCGAAGAGACCTACTATCAGTGCCGTTACTGGCAGGGTATGGGTGAAGGGTGCAAACAGCCCGGCGATGAAACTCTCCGCCGCGTGTCCGCCGTGATATCCCAGAAACTCGTTGAAGCCGCCGGTAAGGTTCCACCAGCCGGCGCCTACGGCCAGGATAGCCAGGAATACCAGCGGCCCAACCATTACCCAGGGCGACTCATGGGTGTGGCTGTGGTCGATGCCGTCGCCGGTAGCGCCGCCGCGGTACGTGCCGTGGAAGGTCATGAAGATAGCGCGGAACATGTAGAAAGCCGTCAGGAACACCGTTATCATGGCCAGCCAGAACAGCACCGGCTGGGCCTCCATGGCGCTGACCAGTATCTCGTCTTTGCTCCAGAAGCCAGCCAGGGGCCAGATGCCCGCCAGACTCAGCGAGCCGATGAGGAACGTGGCATACGTCCAGGGCATCGTCTTACGCAGGCCGCCCATCAGCCGCATATCAAATGTGCCGGTGGGGTGATTGACGCTGCCTGCTCCCAGGAAGAGCAGGGACTTGAAGAAGGCATGCGTGAAGAGGTGGAACATGCCGACCGCCACGCCTGCCTTGGCGATTTCTACGCTGATATGCCCCTCTTCCGCCAGAGCCATGCCGACCGCCCCCAGCCCCAGCATCATGTAGCCCAGCTGGCTGATGGTGGAATAAGCCAGCACGCGCTTGATATCGTTGGCCGTCAGCCCCATCGTGGCGGCGAAAATAGCCGTAAAGCCGCCGATAACGGCGACAAGAGTGATTGCTTGAGTCGAGCAAACGAAGAGCGGCATGGTGCGCGCCACCAGGAAGACTCCGGCGGAGACCATGGTGGCGGAATGGATGAGGGCGCTGACCGGTGTCGGGCCCTCCATGGCATCCGGCAGCCACACATGGAGCGGGAACTGGGCGCTCTTACCCACGGCCCCGGCAAATATACCGACGGCCGCCCACGTGAGTACCGTGCCACCCAGGACACCGGCAATCGCAAGTTCGTGCAGCCCGTGAATATCGAAGGTGCCGGTATTAAAGAACAGAATCAATATTCCCGCCAGGAAACCGAAATCGCCGATTCTGGTAACGATAAACGCTTTCTTGGCGGCATCGGCGGCCGATTTCTTATGATACCAGAAGCCGATGAGGAGATAGGAGCAGAGTCCGACCATCTCCCAGAAAACGAAGGTGAACAGCAGGTTGTCCGAAAGGACCAGTCCCAGCATGGAGAAGGTGAACAGGGACATGAAGGTATAGTAGCGGTAATAGCCCGCTTCGTCATGCGCCATGTAGCCCAGCGAGTATATCTGCACCATCAGACTGACGATGGAGACGGTGACGGCCATGACAATCGAAAGCTGGTCGGCTATCAGGCCGAGGTGGATGGTGACACCGTTCTCGATAACCACCCAGGTGACATCGGGGACGGGCAGCTCATGGGGTTCCGCCGACATCAGCGAAATCAGCGCCCAGATGGAAAATATTGCCGAGACGGCAATAGAGGTGATGGTGATGTAGCCGTAAGCTGCTGACTTCGGCCTGACGAATGGCCGGATAATCAGTCCGTTGATAATAAACGAGAATAACGGCAGCAGCATTATAAGCCAGATTAACTGATAAGGTATCATAGCTTCCTTAGCACATCCTTAATAACATGCTCTTTGTCCTGGGGCACCAGGATGGAGTACTCGGTCAACTCCTGACCTGTCGGCAGCCCGGAGACGGGCATAATGCGGGTGGGGATACCCTCACCTTCGAAACATTCCTTCCACATCTCGGCGACAACCATCGTTTTCGTTTTTTTAACTTCTACCCACATTTAAGTTTCCTATCCATATGTTTGTGCCACCCCCCAACCTACCCCCTGTGTCCCCCTCCCTTGCCAAGGGAGGGGGAAGGTTTTGGGAGAGGGGCTTCGCCCCTCTCGGATTCCCCTTATGTCATTGCGAGCGAAGCGTGGCAATCTTTATCACCGGTGTTGGAGATTGCCGCGTCGTCCTCCGCTAATTGAAGGCCTCCTCGCAATGACGTTTAAATTGTATGTTTTACTCCTTTTAAAATCTTACTATAAAGCCAGGACGGCATCGCCCAGATAAAACGGCCAGACCACGATGCCCAGTATAATTTTCCACCATACCAGGTTGGCAAACCCGATGGTGAACAGCCAGCCGGCGAACCAGAAAGCCCCGAAAAAGCTACCCGAGTTCTTCATATTCTTATCCCTTTTTCTTCCGGTATAATGTTGTTTAGCCTACCACTTCATTAAATTAATATTGTTAGCGTCAATGTCCGTCAGGCCGCGGTAGATTGCCAGGATAATCGCCAGGCCGACGGCTACCTCGGCGGCGGCCACCACCATCACGAAGATGGCGAAGACCTGTCCCGTCAGCAGCAGCGGCACGATATAGCTGGAGAAAGCCACCAGGCTGATATTCACCGAATTGAGCATTAACTCGATACACATCAGGATAATCACGGCATTGCGCTTGGTCAGCGCCCCGTACAGTCCGATGCAGAAAAGCACCGCCGACAGTACCAGATAATGCTCGAGACCGATTGTCATTATTTCTCCCTCGCGATAACGATGGCGCCCAAGATAGCCGCCAGTATCAGCATCGCCGCGATTTCCACCGGCAGGATGAACCCACTCTCGCTGAAGAGCTTCGCGGCCAGCGGGGCTGTCGTGGGTGTCAGCGGTGACTCGGCGGCTATCTGCCATGAGGTCTTGGTAACGGTGTAAATCATGATTCCCAGTAGTACCGCCGCCACGATAAAAGCGGGCACTTTCATCTTATTGGACGGGCTGCCCTGCTGGACTTCTCTCGTCAT
>DAOUEB010000073.1:0-10129 GCA_034430675.1 Dehalococcoidales bacterium | reverse complement strand
GGGGCACTGATGAGCTGCATCACGGAGAGCTGACTGACGGACTTACCGCAGCCGCTCTCGCCCACCAGTCCCACAATTTCCTGCTCGTCAATGTAGTAGGAAATGCCGTCGACGGCCTTGACCAGGCCGCTTTCGGTCTTGAATTGAGTTACCAGGTTGTTGACTCTTAATAGTTCTGTCATTTTATGTTCCTCACGTTAAAGTATGCCCCTCAACCTCGGGTCGAGGGCATCCCTCAGCCCATCCCCCACCATGTTGAAGGCGAAGACGACCAGCATGATAGCGATGCCGGGTGCGAAGGAAAGTATCGGACTTGATGATAGATAGCGGTAGCCATCGGCGACCATGGCACCCCAGGCCGCGCCCGGTGGCTTGATGCCGATGCCGAGGAAGCTAAGAGCAGCTTCGGCCAGGATAAGGCCACCCAGCTGCAGCGTCACCAGCACAATCATAGGCGGCATGGCGTTCGGCAGGATATGGCCCACCATGATGCGCAGGTTACGGGCACCCATAGACCGCTCGGCCATAATATAGTCGTTTTCCCTGATGCTGAGGGTCAGCCCGTTCATTACCCTGGCGTATCCGGGTAACGTGGCGATGCTCAGGGCGATGATAACGTTTTGAATGCCGCCGCCGAGGACAGCTGCGAAGAGCATGGCCAGTATTAGCATCGGGAAGCCCATGAGTGCGTCCATTATCCTCATGATAACCATGCTGGGAATACCGCCGAAGTACCCGGCAATCAGCCCCAGGGTTGAGCCGACAATCGCGGCGATCCCCACCGTTACAAAGCCTACCATCAGCGCTGTCCTTGTGCCGAAGATAAGACGGCTCAGCGTGTCTCTACCCTGAATATCCGTGCCCAGCCAGTAGGTACTATTCGGTTGTTGCAGGGAATCGGCCAGGATTCCTTTATCATAGGGATAGGGAGCCAGCAATTCGGCGAAGATGGCGGTAAACATCAGCAAAAATAAGATAATAAGACCGAAGATGACAATTTTGCGCTGCAGGAACACCCTCCAGAAGCGCCGCCACTCGCTGACGCGCGGCGGGGCTTCCTGGAACTCTTCAGCGGTCGTATTTCTTTCTGTCATGTTAACAAGTCTCCTAGCCGTACCTAATCCTGGGGTCTAGCCAGCCATAGGATATATCGACGACCAGATTGGATAAAATAATTATCAGGGCAATTACCAGGGTGCCGGACTGTATAACAACATAGTCCTGGGCGAAGATGCTGGTCACCAGCAGTCTGCCGATACCGGGGATGGCAAAGATGGTCTCAACGAACACCGAACCGGCGAAAACCATGCCGATGCCGATGCCCAGCAGGGTAATTACCGGAATGAGGCCGTTCTTAAGGGCATGCTTAATAATGATAGTACGCTCTCTCAGGCCCTTGGACCAGGCGGTGCGGATATAGTCCTGGCGGGTAACCTCGAGCATGCTCGACCGTGACAGGCGCGCCGTAGTCGCCGTCATCGTGACGGCCATGCAGAAAACAGGCATGATTATCTGCTGGGTGTTCAGCCAGAAATCATCGAAGGGGGAGGTATAGCCGGCGATGGGCAGCCAGCGGAGCTCGAGGCCGAAAAGGTACATCATTAATACCGCCAGCCAGAAAACCGGGATACATACGCCGATATTGGCCAGCGTGGTGGTAACAGAGTCTATCCAGGTACCCCGCCTGATAGCGGCGGCCACCCCCATCAGGACACCAATAATAATGTTGATGACAAATGCCAGTATGCCGAGGTGCAGCGTTATGGGGAAACGCTCACCCATAAGTACGCCAACATCCTCGTGATAATATATTGAAGTCCCTAAATCACCCTGGAGTATGCCCCATACCCAGTTGCCGTATTGCACCATGATGGGGTCGTTGAGTCCGTAGAAGTCCCGGAGATGTTCCAGTTCTGTCTGTGATATGCCCCCTTGTGTGGCCTGTTGTCCGAGGAAAATAATCAGCGGGTCGCCGGGCAGGAGGCGTATGGCAAAGAAAACAATCAGCGTCACGATGAGGATGATAATCACCGCTATTATAAGGCGCCGTATGATATATGTGGTCATCTCAAACTTCAGTCCTCAGTTGGTATAAATCCGGGCTGATGCAAACCCACAAACAGCCGCCCCAAATTACAGGAATACCACCGCCGGGACGCGCAGTCTCTCAACGTAAGGATATTCTCTATTATTGCACGCTACTGGTTACGCTACCGGGTGGTTCACCACTGCATCAGAGATATACATCTGTTACGGTCGAACCACCCGATAGCTATCATACATGTTGCTTAGTGTTTTTCCATCCAGACCAGTTCTTGCTGCCAGCGGACAAATCCCTGCTGGAACTGCTGGCTGTGGACATAGGGTTGCACTACCGACGCCGAAGGAACCTGATAGACCGGAACCAGGTAAGCACCGTCGTTCATGTATTTAAAAATCCTCATGGTTACTTCCTTCTGCTCGGGAGCATATGGGTAGGCCTTGGCCTCCTCATCTAGCGCTCTCTGTTCATCGGTATGGCCCAGATAAACCAGGTCGGTAAACGGGTCGGTGCTGAACCAGCGCATGTAGGTGAGCAGGTGGGTGATATCCATGCCCGACCACATGAAAGACAGGCCCGGTTGCGAGGCGCCCCAGACCGTCCCGTAGAACCGGCCGGGGTCGGCGATATCAAGCTCGGTCTCAATGCCGACGGCATCGAGGTACTGCTTGAGGGCCGTGCCGGCATCAAGATCGGAGGGGGTATTCCCGATTAGCAGGCTCGTCTTGAGGCCGTCGGGGTAGCCGGCCGCGCGAAGGAGATCTCTGGCTTTATCCGGGTTATACCTGCGCACCGGATAGTTCGGGTCGTAGCCCCACTCGCCGGGAGGTGCCAGCTGTAACAGAGGCACGTTTAGTCCGTGCCCGAGGGCCAGGGTAATGGCCTCTTTATCCAGCGCGTAATCCAGGGCGTAACGCAGCCTGACATCGTTCCAGACGGAGTCGGGGTCGGAGGTATTGGGCCAGATGCTCACGACCAGGCCAACCCAGCCGCTTATCTTTTTGAAGCCAGCGGCATACATATCTTTCTGGTCCAGTGCCGGAGCACCCTGCCAGTAGTCTGCCTCTCCCGCCTCCATAATGGCCCTGGCGGTCACGGGGTCGGGAATGTAGCGGATTTCGACACCGTCAAGATAGGGAAGGGGCGCATTCCAGTAGTCCTCGAACTTCGTCCAGGTCATGTGGCTGTCGCGTACGTACTCTACCAGCTTGAAGGGACCGGCGCCGACCAGGTGGGATTCATCCCACTCTCGCTGTACCTCGGGGTCGTCGCTTCCGCCCGTGCCTTTATCGAAGGCTTCTTTAGAGCGCGGGAAGTTCCATCCCCAGCTCTGGATGAGCTGGTTGGTGTACTCGTTATAGCGAATCTGGAAGGTGTAGTCGTCGATTTTATCGATTCCCTCGAAGTAGTTGAAGTACTGCAGGCGTCCGGCATCTATCGCTTGCTGATAGCCCCAGATACAAACGTCGGCCGTCATCTCGGACCCGTCATGGAACGTTATACCCTTCTTCAGGTGGAAGACGATTTTCTTGTTAGCTACATCGTCATCGACACTTTCGCACAGGACCGGCTCCAGGCCGATACCCTTGGTCCTGTCAGCGGTGGCGTCCATGAGGGCGTTGAGACCATAGAGCGTAGCGCCGAGGTCAGCGGGGCCTCCCCGGAAACCGCCCAGCACCTGCGGGCCGGATGCCGTAATTACTCTCAGGATACCGCCGAATTCCGGTCCGCCGGGTTCCGGTGCTGGTGCTGGTTTTTCCGGTGCGGGTGCTGGTGCTGGTGCGGGTGCTGGTGCGGGTGCGGGTGCTGGTGCGGGTTCAGCACAGCTGCCGATAAGCATTCCACCGATGACAATAACGACTAATGTAATTAGTAGTAAGCTTTTCTTCATTATCGGTTTTTGCCTCCTTTGTAATGTCACCTGTATCTTTCACGGATTTTCGGTGATTCACCCCCGGATTATATTAAAAATGCAGGTTAAGCACCGAGTTTTCCGGTTACATAAGTTAATGCTTGCCGCTCTCTATCTACTCGGACTTCCTCTTCATCCCCTCTATCCATTCTCGTAAAACGGGTGAAAATCTAAGTAACCGGTATGGCACTATTATCCCACCTCACATGACAGGTCTCCTCTCTGGATACAATCCTGCGGTTAGGTACAATGATTTTTACGCATATACTACATAATATTTAATGCGGGTCCATCCACTCATCACATGTTTTCCTGGCCACCATCATTTCCTGGAGATACGTGGTGTGGACGTAAGGTTGGATGATGTAAGATGATGGAGTCAGGTATGTCGGGACTACCAGACATTCATCAGCCATGTACCTGACCAGTTTCTTGGCCCACTCTTTCTGGCTTGCCTCGTCAAAGGCCTGATAGGCCTGGTTGCACATGTCAATCAGCTCCTGCGGTCTCTCGAAGTTGGCGTAGTTGGCGAACGGGTCGGGGCCGAACTGGCGGAAGAAGGTCGCCAGATAGTTGAAGTCCATTCCGGTCAAGAACACAGCCAGGTCATCCCAGCCGTTTAGCCAGATAGAGCCGAAGAACCTGCCGGGGTCGGCAACATCCAGTTCAATTTCCATGCCAACTTCGTCGAGATAGCTCTTCAACGCTGTGCCGGCATCCTGACTGGCGGCGCCTTGCAGGATGAGCATCTTGACCTTGAGGCCATCGGGGTAGCCGGCTTCGGCTATGAGCTCCTTGGCCTTATCGGGATTGTACGGGCGGCCGGGATAATCCGGGTCAAAGCCCCATTCGCCGGGAGGTGCCACCATGGTCAGGGGTGTGAAGTAGCCGAGACCCAGCGCCTTGGCTATGGCTTCCTTATCGAGGGCGTACTCCACGGCTTCACGCAGTCTCTTGTCCTTGAATCTTGAGTCCGGGCTCTTGTTATCAATATAGATGATACCGGGTGTGCCGAACCCGCTCTGCCGGACGAAGTCCTTTTCCAGGAGGTCGACCTGGTCTCTTATCGGGACACCGCCCCACATATCCGCCTCTCCGGCTTCCATGATGGCCTTGGCGGTTACGGCATCGGGGATAATCCTTACCTCTATTCCGTCGAGGTAAGGCTTACCTTCCTGCCAGTAGTCGGGGTTCTTTTCCCAGATGATGCGGTCGTCCCGCTTGTACTCTTTCAGGATGAACGGTCCAGTCCCGATACAGTTGGCGCGGGCAAATTCCTTGCCTTTTTCAAAGTCGCCGCCAGCGGCTTTGTCCCAGGCTACCTTGGAGTAAATCGGTACCCAGCCGAGACCATCGATGAACTGGTTATTATATTCGTTAAGCTTGATAACCATGGTGTACTCATCGACAACCTCAATTGACAATATCTTGGGGCTGAATTGCAGCCTGCCGACTTCCCAGTATATGTTATAGTTAAACACCGCTACCTCGGCATTGAGGTCCGAGCCGTCATGGAATTTGACGCCCTTCCTTATGTTGAAGGTTATCGTTTTATTATCAACGTCAATGTCCACGGACTCGGCCAGGAGCGGGCGTATCTGTTTATCGGCGTTGGTATACTCCATCATTCTTTCCACACCGGGCATAACGGCGATTTCATCACCGGGGCCCATCTCCGGCAAGTAACCCAGACACATTGGGCCGCTGCTCGCAAGTTGCCTCAGCACGCCGCCATATACAGGCCCTTCGGGTTCGGGTGCTGGTGCTGGTTTTTCCGGTGCGGGTGCTGGTGCCGGTTTTTCCGGTGCTGGTGCTGGTGCGGGTGCTGGCGAAGGTGCGGGGGTGGGGGTAGGTTCTTTGGTTGGCTCGGCGCAGCCAACGAGGATGAGGCTGACAGCTAGGATAATAACTAGTGATAGGAAGATTAATTTTTTCATTTTAAGCGCCTCCTTTTTACTTGATGATACCGCTTTCTACTTCTGGAGAATCTCTATAACATCTCTAAAAACAACCGGAATCTAATGTGTCACCTTTTCTCTATCACCTCCTTGTGACGTTTACAGGCATACCAACCCCTGATGTATCGAATCACGGACTTTCGCATTCTGGATATACGCTGGATATACGATTGTAAAACACGTTACACAAACTGAATAATACCAATAGTAGGCTAATTATATATACTCATCTTTTGAATTGTCAAGCTTTTTCAGACTATGTCCTTTTAATCAAGGTAAGTTTGCAGGTAAAGGGGTAAATCAGGCTCTTGCAGCGTGATTTTGACACGAACGACAATGAGAAGTCAACAGGTGTATAGTCTGAAATCAGGATACCGTTGCCTTGCGTAAGATGGACTCTTTCAGACAGCAGCATATCGCCTGCCCGGGAACCCTGGTGTGGTGTTCTTTCAGAGTCGGCTCTAGGTGGCGAATCGCTGTGTCTTCCTCAGCATAGAAACGACGATACCCAGCAGAATGAGGTTCAGCCCGATGAGTACGAAGACGTTTACAGCTATCTCAGGCCAGCCACCGCCACGCTGGCTGATATCTACTATCGGCTGAATGATGTAGTAAGTGGGGAAAATTCTCCCGACCCACGCGGGAATCTCGGGGAACAGGTAGATAAAGACGGGCGCGAAAAGTATGATTCCGGCCGTCTTCCACACGGTAAACAGCGAGGTAATGTCTTTCAGCAGAATACCGAGTATCACGCCAATTTCAACTGCCATTATCCCGCCCAGCGCCAGCACCAGAATCAGCAGCAGCGGATGGCTGCCGAAAGCCTGGTTTATTACCAGTATCAGGATGCCCATGAACAGGCTTATGATGAGACCAACCAGCCCCTTAGCGGCGAAAACATCGCCGATACTGGTTGGTGTTACTACCAGTGCCTCAAGCGTCTTCTTCGCTTTTTCGTTTATTATTGAGGTTGCCGGCAGCATGAGTCCGCCCAGAAACACGGCCACAAGCACGATTACCGGCAGCAGCCGGTCGTTCCAGGGGGCGCTTACCTCATCGCCCAGTGTAACGGTTTCTATGTCTACCGGGGATTCCTGCCCGGTCATGTCTCTGATAAGGTTGGTTACTGTTACGGCGATTATGGAACGGTCCTTGGCCAGGCTTTCTCCCCAGGTATATGCTTTAATCTTCACCTCGCCACTCCCTGCAATAGAGCGGTCAAAATCGGCGGGAAGTGCGATACCGACATCGACGGTGCCCCTCTCGACGGCCTGCCTGATTGCCGCGGTATCGCCATATTCCCTGACATCCAGCGTATCGAGTTCCTGAATCATGGGTATCAGTTGTGAGCCGCCTTCGTCCAGTACTCCCAGCTTGGGCTTTCCGGTAAATAGTGTACCGAAGATTAAGCTTACCATCAGCGAGATGATAACCGGGGCGACGATAGAAAAAATAAAGATATAGCCTGTTGAGCCATGAAGGAATTCCTTGCCCAGCAGTATGCCTACTCGTTTGAGACTCATCGGACTCTCCTCCTCAGAACAGATATGCCAATCCATGTGATGGCCAGGCAGAATCCCAGGAGTATCAACAGATTAAGCCAGACGTCACCCCAGCCGGAGCCGAAGTTGGCCACCCGGTGTACCGTATCAACCAGGTAATAGGACGGGAGAATCTTAACCCAATTCGTAATCGCTCCGGGGAACAGGACACTGAATGATGGCACCATTAATATAATAAAAGCAGGAATACTCCAGGCCAGCACCGACATAAAGTCCTTGCTCACGGATGAGATAAGGAAAGCGGTCCCGGTGACCAGCACCGCGCCCAGCAGCAGGGCTATCAGGATTATCAATGGCCCTCCGCTGAAGCCCCCGACCAGCAGCATGAACAGCGCCGACTGTCCGAAGGCAAGTCCGGTGCCGGTAATGCCTTTGGCGATAAAGAGTTCCTTTACAGACATCGGAGTCACCAGCAGGGCATGTATCGTGCCCCGTTCCACCTCTTCGGATAGCAGGTTGGCCAGCCCCATCATTTCTACCATGAGAATCATAATGGCAAGGAGGGGTCGCAGCCTGTCCCGCGGCGGTATCGGGGTGCCGGTCATATCCGGTCCCAGAATCTCCTCGGTCACTTCAATATTTAAAGGCTGTCCCGTCTGGAGATAAGCCATTTCCCTGATTATCAGTACGACGGTATCTTTCATCTCATCCGGCATGTCCGGTGTGAAATACAGACTGATGGTGGGTTTTTGTTGAGAAGCCAGTTTTTCCGTTATATCCGCCGGTAGCGATACTCCGGCGACATACTTGCCTTCGATAACCCCTTCTTTCAGGGCTTCTTCGGATTCCGCCGTTTCTATTTTCAGGCCCTCTTCTTGCACCTGTGTAAAAGCCGGGAGTGTTACCGGCGCGTACAGACCGATTTCAAGATTTTCATTGACCGTGCCGGGCAGAACGAAGTAGATGACGATGTAGAAAATGAAAGCGATGGCCGTCAGGACTGCGAACAGCTTATTCCTGAAGAAGAGGGAGAAGTCTTTGGCAACGAGGGTGCCGATGATGCGCCAGTTCACTACACGAGCCCCCGTCCGGTAAGGCTGATGAAGATATCTTCCAGAGAGGCTTCTTCGCTGTGGATGGTGATTACCTTTTCACGTGAAAAGAGCTCCCGAACGGCTTCGGGCGTCTCCGGGGTGTCCAGGTTTATTTCGCGGTCTTCAAGTCCGTCGTCATCCCTGGCGACCTTGGCCTTAAGCGCCCGCTTGCCGTGTTGCTGCTTGAGCTGGTGGGGAGTATCCAGCGCGACGATTTTACCCTGGTTCATAAAGGCTACCCGGTCGGAGAGCTTGTCGGCCTCCAGCATGTCGTGGGTGGTGAGAAACACGGTGGCGCCCCGCTCGCGCTCTTCGAGGATAACATTCCTTATCGTCTCGGACGAGGTAGGGTCGAGTCCGGCGGTGGGCTCGTCGAGAAAGAGGAGGCGGGGCTTGTTAAGTATAGCCCTGGCCACCATGAGGCGCTGCTTCATGCCTTTGGAATACGTCTCGACCCTGTCTCTGCCCCGCCCGGGCAGGCCCACCCGCTCCAGCAGGGCATTACCGTCAAAGGAACGCATACCGAACAGGCGGGCGAACAGGTTGAGGTTTTCCAGGGCGCTCATCTGTTCGTAGAGATTCGTCGTTTCAAAGCAGACGCCGATTTCTGCCTGCACCTTTTCGACGTTCTTCGTGACATCCATGCCGAGCAGCCTGGCCTGTCCGCCTTTGGGCTTGAGTTGCCCGGTCAGCATTTTAAAAGTTGTCGTCTTCCCGGCGCCGTTCGGGCCGAGAAAACCCATAATTTCGCTTTCGGCCACGCTAAAACTGATGTGGTCTACGGCGGTTAAGTCACCGTACCGGTAGGTAAGTTCTTCGGCTACAATAGCTTCTTGTGCCATGTCGTCTCCTTTTCCTCAGGGGTAAAGCCTCATTTACCTGGTTCAGTCATATTGAACCGAATGTAGAATATTATATATGTTAGCATTAATGTCATTGTTTTGTCTCACCCCTGCCCCCTTTCCGTTTTGTTTATCGACCGCTCGTTGTTATGCTATAATAGGTGCTCAGGACATTAAAAATCATGACAGGGACAAGACATAAAGCCAGAACTATTGCCCTGCAGGCACTATATGAGGTCGACTCCGTGGCACGCCGCCCCGAAACGGTAGTAGAACGCCTTCTGTCCGAAGCGGACTTATCCGAAGAAAATAATACCTTTATTCGTGAGCTGGTGGACGGGGCTATCCGTAACAAGGAAGAAATCGACCGCAATATTCAGAAATTTGCCCCGGCATGGCCGGTGGAGCAGATAGCGATGGTCGACCGTAATATCCTCAGACTTGCAATCTTTGAGATTTTATTTGATAATAAAGTACCGGTTAAAGTAGCCATAAACGAAGCGGTTGAGCTGGCTAAGACCTTCGGTAGCGAGAAATCGGCCAAGTTTGTTAATGGTGTCTTGGGGTCGGTAAGTGCACTGGCCAGCCGATAGAAAGCATAATAAAGGGGGGCAAAGTGGCAACCATCTTTGAGAAAATTAAAGGCATAGTTGTGGAGCAGCTTGGCGTTGATGAAAAAGATATAGTGCCCACAGCTAGCTTTGTTGAAGATTTAGGCGCCGATTCACTCGACCTGGTAGAACTGATTATGTCTCTCGAAGAGGCGTTCAGCACCTCGGA
>DAOUEB010000072.1:0-3352 GCA_034430675.1 Dehalococcoidales bacterium | reverse complement strand
CTCGGGGTACTGAGATGTTTCACTTCCCCCGCTTACCTCCTCCCGGCCTATGTGTTCAGCCGGGGGTGACCGGATTTTATCCGGCCGGGTTGCCCCATTCGGGAATCCCCGGTTAGGCTTGCTAGACAGCTCGCCGGGGCTTTTCGCAGCCTTGCTACGCCCTTCTTCGGCCCTTGATGCCAAGGCATCCACCGTATGCCCTTACTGCTTGACCTGCTTCAGGTTTGATATTAGACCCTCTATTCAGTTGTTAAGGTGCTTAATATATAGTAAAAGCGGCCCGGTGATTCGCACCAAGCCGCTCTATCCGGCTTAACCACCGCTGATTACTTTATGTATCTACCCTCTTCATTTCTTTTTATACTATAATACTATCCCGTAGAAAAGTCAATAGAAATAATATCATGTCTCCATCACAATGTCAATATATTTCTGGCAAGTGTCAGGAACCCATCCCCCCATGCTGTCATTGCGAGGAGCATAGCGACGAAGCAATCTCTATCTCTGGTTATTTTATTTATGACCCCCCCACCCCCCTCGCTTCTTATCTTTTCCCACCCAAACCACCCTCGGCTCATCTTAGGCTTAACCCGTGGGGTTTTCCCCCTCCCCTCTCCACTGGGGGTTGGGGGAGGGGAGGGGTATAAAAAAATAAAGGGGGTTTTCACACCGATGCTTCAAGCAGTATAATAAATTAGTTATGACTACTAACATGAAAAAACTTAATTACCATACTGACCTCTGCCCTTGTGGTAGTGGAAGAATCATCAGGGAATGTTGCTTAACCAAACGTAATGATACAACGCCCCCAGGAAGTAAGACTGGATATTCTCAATCTCGATGCTATGCACGAGCACTTTCCGATTGTGACCGCAATCTATCACGGGAACACTATATCAGTAAAAGCATTCTAAGTCTACGTGACAAGTCGATAGGTATCACTGGCTTTCCGTGGTTAGACTCCGGTGAACAGCGGTCTATCTCAAAGGCCTCATTAACGGCGAAAGTCCTGTGCTCTCGCCATAATTCAGTTCTATCTGGTTTAGATAGTACTGCTCTTCTATTATTTACCTACCTTATGGGTCTAAGTATCGAAGAAAACAAAGAGGTATTATTAATCAATGGTGAGGAAATTGAGAGGTGGATGCTCAAAGCCCTCTGTGGTGTTGTTGCCTCTGGAAATGTTGTTCAAGATTCAAAACGAATCCTTAGATGGGAACCGCCTTACCACTGGCTTGAGATATTATTTGGTACTGGGCGTATCCCACCTGATTGCGGTCTTTACTACATTATTGGGAAATACCATTTACCTGCAAATCAGTTTGCCATGGTAAATCCTATATGGAATAAGACAAGCGGTGACATTGTAGGTATGACATTCGTGCTGGAAGGATTTCCATTCCTTTTCGCCATGGAGCCACCACCAGAACGTGACAAGCCTACACCTAGTGGAGCCGAGCTTAGATACCACCCTGAGGGCCTGCAAATACGTACTAACAATGATGTACGAGAAGTACATTTTGGCTGGAAGGAAGGGCGCTTCATCATTACGGAGCTTACTGGCGATTAACTGAATCTCACCAGCACAGTGTTATATATGGCTTTTCCTCCGTCCGGCTATGTACGGGCAGTCCAAGATGTTCTTTCTCCCCTCCTTCCTTTTTCCTCCCCCTTTCTGTTGGGGTGGGGATATTGGCATGCTAAGCCGCTGGTGCTCCGAGGGCGGCAGGGTGGGAATAGATATGCAGCGAAGGGTGGAGAAGGGGGGTGAGGTAACTGGATTCCCGCTTTCGCGGGAATGACAGTATAGACTACGCTTACTATTTCCACTCATACTATGTTATAATTCTGGCGTAAATATTACCTGAAAGACTGGAACCGGAACGTTGACGCTTAAAGAAACAATCGCCGAGTTGATTAAAAATGCGGTAATTGCCGCCCAGCAGGCCGGCAAGCTCCCCGCACTTACTCTGCCAGAGATAGCCATCGAGCGACCCCAGAATCCGGAGCACGGCGACTACGCTTGCAGCATCTCTCTCAAGCTGGCGCGGGCCGTCGGCACCAGCCCCCTGGCCATCGCCAGCGAGATAGCCGGTTTTATCACGCCGTCCGCCGAGATTGAAAGCGCTACCGTCGCCCCGCCGGGCTTCATCAACTTCACCCTTAAAAACGACTGGCTGACGCAGCAGGTGGACGCCATACTGGAGATTGGCGAGGCTTACGGCAATATCGAGCTGGGTCAGGGCAAACGGATACAGATAGAGTTCGTCAGCGTTAACCCCACCGGCCCGCTCCACGTGGGGCACGGCCGCGGGGCTATCCTGGGCAGCACCCTGGCCAACGCTCTCACCTCCGCCGACTACAAGGTGGAGAAGGAATACTACATCAACGACGCCGGCAACCAGGTAGACGCTTTCCGACGCTCGCTGTACGCCCGCTACCGGCAGGCTCTGGGAGAGGAAGCCGAGATGCCCGCCGACGGCTATCTGGGCAACTATATTACAGACATGGTCGCAGAGATTATCGCCGAAGAAGGTGACGGACTCGGCAAGCTGTCCGGGGAGGAATTGATTTCAAAACTCGGGCAAATCGGCCTGGATAAAATGCTCGGCCAGATAAAGGCCGACCTTGAACTGCTGGACGTTACCTTCGATGTCTGGTTCAGCGAGCAGAGCCTTTACGACAACAACCAGTACCGGACGGCGCTATCGATGCTGAAACAGGGCGGCTATATCGCCGAAAAGGAGGGCGCCACCTGGTTCGTCTCCACCGCGCTCGGCGAGGACAAGGACAACGTGGTCGTGCGCACCGACGGCACGCCCACCTACTTCGCTACCGATATTGCCTACCACTACAATAAATTCCTGGAGCGCAGGTTCGACAGGGTTATCGATATCTGGGGAGCCGACCACATGGGCCACGTCTCCCGCATGAAGGCCGTCGTCGGCGCCCTGGGCATAGAACCGGAGCAGCTTACCGTCATCATATCGCAGATGGTTACCCTGCGGAGCGGCGGCGAGGTCGTGAAAATTTCCAAGCGCAGCGGGGATATCGTTACCCTGCGCGAGCTGGTGGAAGAGGTCGGCGCCGATGCCTGCCGCTTTTTCTTCCTGTCCCGCACCGCCGACAGCCAGATGGACTTCGACCTTGAGCTGGCCAAAAAGCAATCGGCGGACAACCCCGTCTATTACGTGCAGTACGCCCACGCGCGTATCGCCAGTATCCTGCGAGTGGCACAGGAAAAAGGCGCCGATAGCAGCGATGGCGACGCCTCCCTGCTGACCACCGAACCGGAGCTTATCCTCATACGCAAGATGCTGCTCCTGCCGGAAATAGTCGAAACGATAGCCCG
>DAOUEB010000071.1:0-15558 GCA_034430675.1 Dehalococcoidales bacterium | reverse complement strand
ACGCGGAGGCGGATGCTTCCGTCACTCCTCTGGATAACGATAGTGTTTATGTAAAGTTTAGCGAGCCGCAGATGGCCATTACCCCCGGCCAGACAGTCGCCTTCTACGACGGGGATACCGTCATCGGCGGCGGGACGATAATGAGACAGGGAAGGTAATATGACCGCGATAATCGCTGTTTGTCAGAGTGAGAAGAAAGGCACCAAAAAGAAACCCGCAGCTGTAGTTACGATAAAAGAAAATTACGGCATCGTCGGCGACGCTCATGCCGACGGCACTACCCACCGCCAGGTAAGCCTGCTGGCCATCGAGAGCATTGATAAGATGCGCGGCAGGGGCTTCGATTTACAGCCGGGGGACTTTGCGGAAAATATCACCACACAGGGCATAGACTGGGTATCGCTGCCCATCGGCACCAGAATCACGGTGGGTGACAGGGTCGTGCTGGAGATGACCCAGATTGGCAAGGAATGCCACGCCGCGTGCGCCATACGAAAGCAGGTAGGCGACTGCATCATGCCGCGCGAAGGAATATTCGCCAGGGTGATCCGGGGCGGGGATGTCAAAGCGGGCGACCCTATTAAAATAGCGGAATGATATGAATGACAGGGCAAAATGGAAAATAGAATCCTGAAGAAAGTCGAATACACCAAAGTCAACGGCGGATGTATCACTTCCAGCGAAAGAATCGTCAGGGAGACCGCCCTATCGATTAACATCGACGGGGAGCATTTCGCCACGGCGATGCTCATGGCCACGATGGAAAAGGAGTTCGTCATCGGGCACCTGTACGCGCAGGAAATCATTAACAGCGCGGGGGATATAGCCTCGATAACAATTGAAAATCACTTCGCCGAGGTAACGCTGTCAGGAAAAAGGAGAAAGGCAGTCCCAGGAACAGTACACTCCGACTTAAAAGTGCGTAAGGAGGACGTCTTCGACTGCGTCCGGGCTATTTTAAAGTCGGAAGTGTTCGCCGAGACCGAGGCGGTTCACTCCGCCGGTCTCTTCCTGCATGGGAGAGACCCCGTCTGCATCGCCGAAGACCTGGGCCGGCACCACGCCCTGGACAAGGCAATCGGCCACGGACTGCTCCATAATGTCGATTTCAGTCGGACGCTGGCCGCCTCCACGGGAAGGCAGCCTTCCGAGATGATTTTAAAGTGCCGCAACGCCGGTATCCCGATAATCGCCACCAAGGGGGTGCCCACCACGCTGGCCGTGGAAATCGCCGGGGAGGCGGGGATAACCATTACCGGACTCGTCAGGGGAAATACCATGATAGTGTATTCCCACCCGGAAAGAATAGAGTGACGCCATGAGTAAAGATTTTTCAGTTCCAAGCTCAAAATTAATGGAATGCCGGAAACTGGCCGACGGCAATTTCTCCGGGGCCGAAGTCAGCCTGGTAATTGAAAAAGAACTGCCTATATTTGTCAACGGCGAGCATTTAATCACCGCCTCGATAGCCCCGGGAATGGAGAGGGAATTCGTCACCGGCTACCTGTTCGGCCAGGGTTTTATAAATAGCGTGAAAGAAATATCATCTATAGAGGTAGATGGCAATGCCGCGAAAGTGACGTTAACCAGTGCCGGAAAGGTATCGCTGAGCGCGGAAAAAACCAGCTACCGCATTGTGTCGGGTGGCGGCCGGACCGCGTATTCCGAAGATACGGGCCTGACCGAGATAAAGACCCGCCTGAAAATCGGTAAAAAAGTGATATACCGGGCGATGAATACCCTTTTCGAAAAAGCCGATATGTACCGGGAGACAGAGGGCGTGCACGCCGCCGGACTCTTTACCGCCGAGGCGGAGCCGGTCTGCATCGTGGAAGATATCGGACGGCACAATACTCTCGATAAATTGACAGGCTACGGCCTGATGAACAGTATCAATTTCGGCAATACGTTTTTGGTCTCGACCGGCCGGATGGCCTCGGAAATGGTGACTAAAATCTGCCGGGCCGGAATCCCGGTGGTCGCCACGAAGACGGCCGTAACCGACAAAGGACTGGAAATCGGCAGAACGTGCGGGCTGACCATCATCGGCTTTGTAAGGGATATCGGCACAAAAATTCAGACGGATATGGAAGAAAGAATTATCAACGAAGCGGGCATGAAGATTTACGCCGGCGCCGAAAGAATACTCTGTGAATAGAGCAGGATATAAGGTAAAATGTATATAGGATAAAGACCCTGAAAGACGGAGATCAGTATGGCTAACAGTCGAGATAATTCTCTGGAAGAGCAAATCCTGAAACTCAAAAAGGAAAGGAATGCCGTCATCCTCGCCCATAACTACCAGCGCGGCGAGGTGCAGGACATTGCCGACCTCGTTGGCGATTCGCTGGAGTTGAGCCAGAAGGCCGCTAAAAACGATGCCGATGTAATCGTCTTTTGCGGCGTCCATTTCATGGCGGAAACAGCGTCCATACTCTCGCCGGACAAGACCGTGCTGCTGCCGGACGCGAGAGCGGGGTGTCCCATGGCTGACATGATTACCGCCGAGCAGCTGCGACAGAAAAAGAAGGAACTCCCCGATGCCACCGTGGTCACCTACATCAACTCCACCGCCGGGGTCAAGGCGGAATCGGACTACTGCTGCACCTCCGCCAACGGGGTCAAGGTTGTCGCCCAGATTGATAACGATGAGATACTGTTCGTCCCGGACCAGTATCTGGGGAAATTTATCATATCCAGGACAGGCAGGGAAATGACCCTCTGGCCCGGCTACTGCCCTACCCACGTGCAGATACTGCCCGAGGATATCCTCAAGCGTAAAAAAAAGTACCCACAGGCCAAGGTGGTGGTGCACCCCGAGTGCCGACCCGACGTTATCGCCCTGGCCGACGAAGTCCTGAGCACCAGCGGTATAATACGCTACGCCGGCCGGGAAGATGTCAGCGAGCTGGTTGTCGGCACCGAGGTGGAGATTCTACACCGGCTCACCAAGGAGAACCCGGGTAAAAAGTTCATCCCAGCTTCCAAAAAGGCCATCTGCCCCGATATGAAGCTCATCACTCTCGACAAAATTTTGCACTCTCTGGAGACAATGACTCCCGTAGTAAAAGTCCCCGAAGAAATACGAGTTAAAGCCAAGGCGGCCGTCGACCGCATGCTGGCGATAGTGTAAGAAAATGGAACAGCATAACTACATCGTCGTCTTTATTACCGCCAGAGATACCGAAGAGGCACAAAAGATAGCCAAGATGCTGCTCAAGCGGAGGCAGGTCGCCTGTGTCAACATCGTGCCGGAGGTTAGTTCACACTTCTGGTGGCAGGATAAACTCGATTCGGCCAAAGAAAGCCTCCTCGTTATCAAGACCAAAGACTCGCTGCTGCCGGACATTGTGAAGTCGGTCAAGAAGATTCACAGCTATGGCGCCCCGGAAATAATCGCTTTACCAATCGTCGGCGGCAACCAGGACTACCTGGACTGGATAGACAGCGAGGTAATCTGAAACAGAGAGGTAACGCAGCATGCTTACCGAGCGAGAATTACAGCGGTACGACCGGCAGATGATGATATACGGCTTCGGGGATGAGGGGCAGGAGAAGCTCAAGAAGGCGAAGGTATTCATCGCCGGCGCCGGCGGACTCGGCTCGCCGATAGCCATCTACCTGGCCGTTGCGGGCATCGGCACGATACGGATTGTCGACCACGATACGGTGGAACTCAGTAACTTGAACCGGCAGGTCCTGCATCAGGACGAAAATATCGGCGGGGAAAAGGCCGCTTCGGCGGTGGCGAAGCTGCAAAAATTAAATCCGGATGTCAGGATAGAAGCTATATCGGAGACGATTACCGATGACAATGCCTCGCAGCTGGTGGCCGACTCCGATTTAATCGTCGATGCCATGGACAACCTGCCGACCCGATACCTGCTGAACAGGACAGCCATTCAGAAGGGCATACCGTTCTTCCACGGCGCCGTTTACGGCTTCGAAGGCAGAGCCATGACGGTAATACCGGGAAAATCGGCCTGTCTCAACTGCGTCTATCACGGCGCTGCCGTGCCCAGGGAGAAATTCCCGGTTATCGGCGTGACGCCGGCGGTCATCGGCTGTATCCAGGCCACCGAGGTTATAAAATACATCACGGGACTGGGCGAGCTATTGACCAACCGGCTCCTGAACTACGATGCCCTGAGTATGAAATTCACCGAGTTTAAGGTCAATAGAGACCCCACCTGCGAGCACTGCGGCAATTTACAAAGCGGGTGATTAATTAATGAGCGTAGAGATAGCGCTTTCCTCCATTTTCGCCAGATATTCCGACAACCAGCTGAATATCAAGGTAGAAGGTAACACGGTCGGCGAATGTTTTAAAGACCTTTTCCGGCAGCACCCCAACCTTGAGAAGATGCTGATGACCAGGGAAGGCAAGTTACAGCGCGCCTATGATATCTATATCAACGGGGAAAGCACCTACCCCAGGGAAATGACGAAACCGGTCAAGGACGGCGACAAACTGAACATCGTGTTTATTATCTACGGCGGCTAGACCGTAGCCACCTCCCTTTCTGTTCCACTCTCACCTGTTCGTTGGTTGTTTGGTAGCTTGAAAGAAAATCTTCGCGGAAGGCATCGAAAGTGCCTTCAAGGATAGAGTTTCTTATTTTCCCCATCAGGTTAGCGATAAAGCGTAGGTTATGGACGGTGGCCAGCCGCAGGCCGAGAAGCTCATCGCTGCGGAACAGGTGGCTCAGGTAGGCGGTGGAAAAGGTGCGGCAGGTATAGCAATCGCAATCGGGGTCGAGGGGCTTTTCCATCCTGCGGTAAGTCGCCTTGCGGATATTTATTCGTCCCTTACCGGTAAACAGAGCACCGTTGCGGGCGACGCGCGTCGGCAGGGCGCTGTCGAAGATATCGATGCCCCGCGCCACCGCCTCGACGATATCCTCCGGCGAGCCGACGCCCATGAGGTAGCGCGGTTTTTCGACGGGCAGCAAGGCGGACGTTTCCTCCACCATGGCGAAAGTGGTCTCTTTAGGCTCGCCGACACTCAGGCCGCCGATGGCATACCCGGGGAAATTGAGCGCCGTCAGGTACTCCACCGACTGCCGTCTCAGCTCCGGGAACATGCCCCCCTGGACGATGGCGTAAAGGGCCTGGTCTTTTCTTTTTTGGGTTTTAAGGCACCTCTCCGCCCAGCGGTGCGTCCTGTCCATCGCCCTCCGTACTTTTTCCTGGCTGTCACCGTAGGCGGTACACTCATCCAGCACCATCATAATGTCGGCGCCGAGCGACTCCTGATATTTAACCGCCAACTCGGGCGTGAGGAAGTGCTCGCTGCCGTCGATATGGGAGCGGAAGGTAACGCCTTCATCGGTGATTTTACAGAGAGGGGCCAGGCTGAAAACCTGGTAGCCACCGCTGTCGGTCAGCACGGCGCTGTCCCAGGCCATGAACCGGTGCAGGCCGCCCATCTTCTCGATGACATCGATGCCCGGCCTCAGGTAGAGGTGATAGGTGTTGGCCAGCACCATGTTAAAGCCGATATCTTTGATTTCCCGGGGGGTGAGGGTCTTGACCGTAGCCTGACTGCCCACCGGCATGAACACCGGCGTAGGCACCGTACCGTGCGGCGTATAAAGCTCCCCGGCACGGGCGCCGCTAGAGGTTTTTAATAAATTGAAATGCTTTTCGGGCAACTCTAAGCTCCTATTTTAGAACCCTCCCCCTGTATCCCCCTCCCTTAGAAAGGGAGGGGGAAGAAAAAGAAAGAGGGGCTGGCGCCCCTCTTAGACGCCCTACTTTTTTCCGGGGGCTTCGCCCCCTCTTAAACTCCCTGTAAGAATCACTTATATCAGGCGGTTGGCGATGATGCTGCGGTGCACCTCGGAAATGCCGACGTAAATCTCGGTCATCTTGGCATCCCGGTAGAGTCGTTCCACCGGCAGCGACTTCATCGTGCCGTAAGCGCCGTGAATCTGCATCGCCATGCGGGTAACGTCCACGGCTACCTGAGAGGCGAAGAGCTTGGCCATGGACGACTCGTACTGAATGCTTTGACCCTGGTCGCGGAGGAAAGCGGTGCGGTAGACCAGCCAGCGGGCGGCCTCGATTCGGGCAGCCATCTCCGCCAGCTGTTGCTGTATGGCCTGCATTTTAGCGATAGGCCGGCCCATGGCTTTTCTCTCCCGGGCGTAGTCAAGCGAGAGCTCCAGCGCGTTCTGGGCCACGCCCACGCCCTGCACGGCCACGCTCAACCTCTCCACGCTTATCGCCTCCAGCAGGATATCGAAGCCCTGCCCCTCTTTACCGATGAGATTTTCCTGCGGCACGTAGACACCGTCGAGATAAACCACTGATGTCCCCAGTCCCCTCAGTCCCATGGTCTCGCAGGGCTCACGGAGGGTAAATCCATCCGATGAAGAATCGACGATGAAAGCGTTCAGGCCTTCCTCCTTTTCCCTTCGGGCAAAGAGGAGCACCACGTTCAGCACCGGGGCCAGCGCCATGAACTGCTTCTGTCCGTTAATAACAAAACCTTTACCTCTGGGGCGGGCAACGGTGGTAATCGCCCGGGGGTCCGAGCCGGTATCGGCCTCGGTAAAGCCGATGCCGCCCAGCCACTCCCCGCTGGCCAGAGGCGTTAATAAACGCTTTTTCTGTTCCTCGGTGCCGAAGCGAAAGATGCCTTCTTCGGGGACGGTGTTGACCGACATGATAGCGCCGACGGTCATTGAGGCCCGGCAGAGCTGTTCCAGCACCAGAACAAAGCTGATATAGCTGGCGCCGCTGCCGCCGTACTCGGCCGGATACGGCAAACCCTGAAAGCCGCGCTTGCCTATCTCCCTGGCCAGGTCGATGGGGAACTGGCCGCTGCGGTCAATCTCCGCCGCCTTCGGCAGAACCTCTTTAACGGCGAAGTCCCCGGCCAGACTCTGCAGCATCTTCTCCTGTTCACTCAGATTGAAGTCCATTTTATCTCTCCGTAAATCTTATCCCAGAAGCCAGATATCCAGGCACATGACCAGGAATATCGCTCCCAGGTAGGGGAAAGCCGAAAGCCGGTACAGCCTCCAGGCATCTTGAGTCGCGCGGGAAACGACCAGTCGAAAACCGGCATAGACCATAACGATGCCCAGTATATTGGCCAGCGCCAGATACAGCCAAGAGAAGTCGCCGACGAAGTAAAGGGCGAGGGAAGCCGCGTAGAGCACCAGAGAGAATACCAGCAGCACCCTGACAGAATCCCTGACCTCCAGATTGACGGGAAAGTAGTTCAGTCCCGCCTGCCGGTAGTCTTCCCGGTGGGCGATATTGACACTCCATACGTGCAACGGCAGCCAGGCGGCAATCAGAACACACAGAAGCAACAACTCCCAGCTTAGAGTCTGCCTCATAGCCAGCCACCCCATCAGAATCGGGGCGCAGCTGGCGAGTACACCCTGAGGGTAAACACAGGTCACCTTCTTACGCCAGGTCGCGGCGACCAGCGTGCCGAAGGCATCGGCCAGGAAAACGAAGGGGTGCAGATACCAGGCCAGAGCCAGCCCAATAACAATCAGACCGATAATCAAAGGCAGCACCTTCCGATGGGGATAAATAGCCTTTGACGGCAAAACCCGTAAACAGGTGCGCTGCATACGGGCATCGATATTACGGTCGAGATAGTTGGTTAGCCCGTTAGCGCCAGCCGAGGCTATTAAAACCGCCGCCAGAACAAGGCCGAGACGGGGCGTAAGCTGTCCCTGGCCGGCGATAACCGCCGCACAGAACCCGATAAAAGCCAGCAGGACACTGGGCAGAGGCTTCAACACCTCGACATAATTAACCACCCTGCTAATCGCCGGGCCTCTCCTTGATGACAGGCCTGATTTTTCACGTCCCGGTGCGGCTATTTGAGAATAATCTAATGCCATAAATACACATCAATTATACACAATATGCTCAACTCAGGCTAGGACAGGAACAGTTATCTTAATTTTGAAATATCAGTTGTATTTACTATACAGCCGATATTGTATTAATATATGGGTAGTGAAGGCAAAAATAAAGGAACTACTGGGCCAGAGGCAGAAGCGGCGTATTACCGACGCTGACCGTGTGCCGTCGGCTGTGTTACTCCCCGTGTATGAGAACGAGGGACAGTACCACATCGTGTTCATCAGGCGAACGGACACGGTCAAGACACACAAAGGCCAGATATCCTTCCCCGGAGGGACCCGGGAAATCAGCGACGGGACGCTGCTGGATACGGCCATCAGGGAAAGCTGCGAGGAGATAGGCCTGCTCTCCGAGGATATCGAGGTCCTGGGCGAGCTCGACGACGAGATAACGACAACGTCAAACTACATCGTCACCCCTTTTGTCGCCATGATACCCTGGCCGTACTCGTTCGTCATAAACAAAGGCGAGGTCGACGAGATAATTAAAGTACCCGTGACAGCGCTCCTGGACAAGGACTGCCTGAAACCGGATACCGAATTTCTCAACGGCAAAGAGTTCGAGTCTTATGCCTATCACCACAAGGGGAAGGTAATCTGGGGCGCCACCGCGCGCATACTGAACAAATTCCTGGAAATTTTCAGACAGATATCGTAACAGGCCGGAATTACCGGGGCTTTCATTAACCGGCGGCGAGGATGCAGTCCTTCAGGATGATGTTCTTACTGTAGCCGTCGTATTTTCCGCGTACCGTTACCGACTGCCCTTCTTTGAGACGGCTCATCTCAGCTACGCTCTCCTTACCGAAGGTGCACCGGACGCTCCACAACATTTTTTTCTGTGAGCCGGCAAGTACAATATAGCGAACGTCAATGTGGTCACGAATGAATACCTTGCTCACCATTCCCTTTACCGCCAGCGTTTTACCCGTTAACTTAGTGTGCGTCCCTACCATGTTCTCCCGGTAAAGCTCATCCAGCTGGTCGACACTTATCTCCACGCCGTCCGCTATTTCTCTAGGCTTCGGCACTGTCACCGGAGCTGGTTCCTGTTCTGGCTCCGGTTCCGGCTCAGGCTGCGCCTTGGGCTTTCGTCCTCGCCTGGGTTTCGGTTCAGGTTCTGGTTCTGGCTCCGGTTCTGGTTCCGGTTCAGGTTCTGGCTCTGGCTCCGGTTCTGGCTCTGGTTCCGGTTCTGGCTCTGGCTCCGGTTCTGGCTCTGGCTCAAATTCGGGTTCCGGCTCCGGCGCTACCGACCTCCAGGCAGAGCTCCGCTCCTCCTGAATCTCCTTGAATGTCTTATCTATCTTCTTATAAGCCCGGGACAAAAGCGGATAACCGCACCACTGGCAAACCCAGTCTTCAGTGCGCATAGTCTGACGGCCACAATTAGGACATGACGGCATAGAAATTCCTCACCCATAGATTACACGTGATAACGGCAGCTTGTCAACTGGTAAAATAGTACTAGAAACAAAGTCATTCGCGGTGTAATTTGTCCAGAATATTACTGATAATCAGTAATATAGTTAACATCCCAGTATTAACTTTTCTTATTATCTCTTGACATATTACCTGAAAAGATTTATAATATAACTAAGTTTATTACGGAGAAAATACATGGCCGGTAAAAATTTCTATGACATACTGGGGATTAAGAAGGGTGCCAGCGACAAGGAAATCAAGCAGGCCTACCGCCGGCTGGCGCGCAAGTATCACCCCGATGTCAATCCGGGTGACAAGTCCGCCGAGGCCACGTTCAAAGAGATAAACGCCGCCTACGAGGTGCTTTCGGACAAGGAGAGCCGGCAGAACTACGATAAATACGGCGATAAGTGGCAGTATGCCGACCAGTTCGAACAGGCCGCGCGGCAGCAGTCGCAACACTGGGAATATTCTCCAGGCGGCGGTGCCAGCTACCACTTCGGCGGGGATACCGGCGGGCTGGACAGCATCTTTGAGGAGCTGTTCGGAGGCGCCCGAACCCGCAGCTTTCATCGCCGTTCTCAGCCGAGACGCGGACAGGACCTGGAATCGCCAGTAGAGATAACTCTGGAGGAAGCCTACAGCGGCACCAACCGCACTATCAGCCTCCAGATGGAAGAACCGTGCTCGGCATGTAAAGGCAGCGGGATGATTCAAAACCTGCCCTGCTCGGCATGTCGCGGTGCCGGTGTGGTAGCCAATATCAAACGACTCGAAGTGAAGATTCCAGCCGGAGTGACCACCGGCTCACGGGTACGCATCGCCGGTAAGGGGCAGCCGAGCTATAGCGGCGGCACCAGCGGAGACCTTTACCTGAAAATCACGGTAAGACCGCATCCTAAATTCGAGCGCCACGGTGATAATCTGCATGTCAATGTCCCGGTACCCCTGGCTACAGCCGTCCTGGGCGGTGAAGTCCAGGTGCCGACACCCAGGGGCAAACTGGCACTAAAGATTCCACCGGAGACCCAGAACGGGCGCGCCTTTCGCCTCGCCGGACAGGGTATGCCCCGCCTCGGCAAGTCCACCAGGGGCGACCTTATGGCCAAAGTAAATGTGGTTTTACCCACGGAACTATCCGGCAAAGAAAAGGAGCTATTCAGGCAACTAAGCGAGATACGCCCGGCCTGATAACAAGTTGAGGTGACTATGAACAGAGACAGATACGATACCGAGCCCCGCTACGTGATAAGCGTGGCGGCCAGGATGCTGGACGTACAGACCCACACCCTGCGCTACTACGAGAGGGTCGGCGTCATCGAACCCTGCCGCTCCCGGGGAAACGTCCGCTTGTACTCGGACAGGGATATCGCCGTCCTCCAGAGAGTCAAAGCTCTGGTGGACGACATGGGTATCAACCTGCCGGGGGTGGAAGTGATTCTGCGCATGACGGAGCGCGTGGGGGAGCTGCAGAACGAACTGGAACAGGCTCAGCAGGAGATAAAAAAATTGCGGGGAGGTAAGTAACCATGAGGCAGGAAAGATTCACCGAACAGGCACAGGAAGCGATACAGGCATCCCAGCAATTGGCCATGCAGTACAAGCACAGCCAGTGGGATGTGGAACATATTCTGTTATCCCTGCTCATTCAGCAGCAGGGATTGGTCGGCGAAATACTGAAGGAACTGAAAGTCGATATTGAAGCCCTGAGGAACAAGGTGGAAGAAACGCTGGAGAGGACACCCAAGGTTGCCTACCAGACAGGGCAGATTTACGCCACCCCTCGTATCGCCCAGCTCATGCAAAAGGCCGACGAAGAAGCCCAGAGGCTCAAGGACGATTTCATCAGCACCGAGCACCTGCTTATAGCCATGGTCAGCGAAACCAAGGGTGAGGCGGCTGATATTCTTCATAACGCCGACATCACCCAGGAGAAGGTATACGCCGCCCTCCAGAAAGTACGCGGCGGACACCGTGTCGATGACGCCCGCGCCGAAAGCAAATACCGCTCCCTGCAAAAGTACGGCCGCGACCTGACCGAGTTCGCCCGCCAGGGCAGGCTCGACCCGGTAATCGGCCGCGACGAGGAAATCAAGCGGGTGATGCAGATACTGATGCGGCGCACCAAGAACAACCCGGTAATCGTCGGTGACGCCGGTGTCGGCAAGACGGCCATCGCCGAAGGACTGGCCCAGAAGATAGCCGCCGATGATGTTCCCGACTCCCTCAAAGGGCGTAAAGTCATCGCCCTGGACATGGGCGCACTGGTTGCTGGCAGCAAGTTCCGCGGCGAGTTCGAGGAGCGACTCAAGGCGGTCATTGACGAGGTTAGAGAATCTCAGAAAGAAGTTATTCTATTCATAGATGAGATACATACCGTCGTCGGCGCGGGAGCCGCCGAAGGCTCCGTTGATGCCAGCAACATGCTCAAGCCGGCGCTGTCCCACGGGGAACTGCAATGCGTGGGCGCCACGACCATCGATGAATACCGTAAACACATTGAGAAAGACAAGGCGCTGGAACGGCGCTTTCAGCCGGTCTTCATCAACGAGCCGAACCTGGAGAACACCATCGAGATTCTCAAAGGCCTGCGGCCCAGGTACGAGGCACACCACAAGATAAAAATCACCGATGAAGCCCTGGAGGCCGCCGCCAAGCTAAGCCAGCGCTATATCTCCGACCGGCATCTGCCGGACAAGGCCATCGACCTCATCGACGAGGCCGCCAGCAAATCACGCATTGACACCGAGAGTGCTCCACCCGAGGTAAAAAAACTGGAGCAGCGTATCAAGCACCTCGTTAACGAGGAAGAGGCGGCTTCGCAGCGGCAGGAATACAAGGAGGCGGCCGAACTTAAGGCGGAAAGGCTGAAGCTGGAACCGGAGTATAACAAGGCCAAGAGCGAATGGCTCCAGAAGGAGAAGATTGACGAAGAGGTAACCGCCGAGCATATCGCCAGGCTGATTTCCAACTGGACCGGCATCCCGGTTTCCCAGATGCTCGAGGGTGAAGCCCAGAAGCTACTCCACATGGAGGAACGCATCCACGAGCGACTTATCGACCAGGAGGAGGCGGTGGCGGCTATCTCCGAGGCCATACGGAGAAACCGGGCCGGACTCAAGGACCCGAGACGCCCCATCGGCAGCTTTATGTTCCTGGGGCCGACGGGAGTCGGTAAGACCGAGCTGGTACGCACGCTGGCCTGGTTCCTGTTCGACGATGAGAACGCCATGGTGCGACTGGACATGTCGGAATACCAGGAGAAGCACACCGTATCCCGCCTTATCGGCGCCCCGCCCGGATACATCGGCTACGACGAGGGCGGCCAGCTTACCGAGGCGGTGAGACGCCGGCCCTTCCGCGTCATCCTGCTGGACGAGGTTGAGAAGGCACATCCCGAGGTCTTCAACACCCTGCTCCAGATTCTCGACGACGGCCGGTTGACCGACGGCCAGGGACGGACGGTGGACTTCAAGAACACGGTGGTCATCATGACCAGCAATGCCGGCGTGGAGCTTATCAAGCGCGAGGGGCAGATGGGCTTTGCCACAGCTAAAACCGAAGCTAAAACCCAGAAAAGCTACGAGGCCATGAAGGAAAAAGTGATGGCCGAGGTCAAGAAGCTCTTCCGCCCGGAATTTCTGAACCGGCTGGATGAGATTATCGTTTTCCACGAGCTTTCCGAGGAGCAGCTCAGAAAAATCGTCGACCTCATGGTCAAAGACCTGCAGGACCGCCTGGCGGAACGCAAGCTGAACCTTGAGCTGACGGAAAAAGCCAAATCATGGCTGGCACAGGAAGGCTACGACCCCATTTACGGTGCCCGCCCGCTGAGGCGAGTCATCGAGCGCTACGTGGAGAATCCTCTGTCCAGCCAGGTGCTCAGGGGCGAACTGAAAGAAGGCGATACGGTCAGGGTCGACCTCCGCAAGTCCGGCCTGACCTTCAAGACCAAGGCGGCGGCTCAAGCCGCCGCCTGACGCGAAAGACCCCAAGGATGATAACATAACTTGCTGTCATAGTCGGGCTTGACCCGACTATCCAGACCCCCACCCATCAGCTGGATTCTTCGCTTCGCTCAGAATGACAGAGTGGGGATACTGGATTCCCGCCCCCGTATCAAGTACGGGGCAAGCTTTGCGGGAATGACATCCTCTTGCTTTTCCCCCATTGTGGCACTTTACTTGCATATGCGTGTATAATGTAGGCACGTTATGCCAAAACACACACCTGAAGAGAACCCGGCCGACATAGCCAGGAACCCCGACACCGCAGAAGCGACCGGCAATAAGTCTGTGGTATGGGCCTATGTTTTAGGTATCGTCGGTATCGTCCTTACGCTGGTTATGGCAGCAGCCATCGTTTATTTCGGGGACGTGCTCCGTGAACTCAAGGGATTCGGCTACGTGGGCGCCTTTTTCATCAGTATTCTGGGCGGCGCCACCATTATCATACCCGTACCCATGCTGGCGGTAGTCTTTGCGCTGGGCAAGGTCATGGAGCACACGTGGCTGGTAGGCATATCGGCGGCGCTGGGCGAACTGGTAGGAGCATTAACCATCTACATGACCGGCCACGGCGCCGGCCGGGCTATCAGCAGCAGCAAGCACGGCAAGATACAGTCCGCCTACGAACGCATGCTGGGTCTCATGGAGCGCCGTGGGCCGCTGACCCTGTTTATCGTGGCATCCGTGATTAATCCGTTCTTCTATCCGGCGGCGCTGGCGGCCGGGGCATTGCGCTTCGGCCTGATGAGATACATCCTCATTGTCCTGGCCGGCAAGATAATCAAATGCATGACAGTGGTCTACGCCGGCTACTTCGGACTTAAAGGCCTCTTCCATGCCATCGGCGTAGACCTGTAGGACTATTCTTCTTTGATAGTCACCCGGATTATTTTATCACCCTCGAACTGCGGGTTCTGGGAGGGGTCGCGGGGCGTAATGCTCTCCAGGACATCCAAGCCCTCCACCAGCTGGCCGAAGACACTGTGCTTGCCATCGAGTCCGTGCTGCGGCGTATAACAGATGAAGAACTGCGAGCCGTTGGTATTGGGACCGGCGTTGGCCATGGACAGAGTTCCGGCTTCGTGCCAGTGTTTGGTAAATTCATCCTCGAAGCGGTAGCCGGGGCCTCCCCTGCCCGTACCTGTGGGGTCGCCGCCCTGCACCATAAAGCCGGGGATGACGCGATGGAAGGTAGTGCCGTCATAATAACCCTCCCGGGCTAGAAAGACGAAGTTATTGACCGTCTTCGGCACATCTGCGGCAAATAGTTCAATGACCAAATTCCCCTTTTCCGTTTCCATGATGGCCGTGTATTTCTTGCTGGTATCGATTGTCATCTTTGGTGGCGAATCCCATTTCATAATTTTTACCTCCGTTGCTGTTGATGGTGATGGGGCCGGTTCCGGTGATGGGGCCGGTTCCGGTGCCGGTGCCAGTGCCGACCCGCCGCAGGACGTTATTAACAGTCCCGTTACGACTAACGCAGTAATAAGTATCCAGGAAAATGGTTTTATCTTCATAGACTTGCTCCTTCCAGAATCAGCTAGTTACCCTCAGATTTTAGCTTATTTGCGCCCATTAAGCAACGACTGAAAAAGAGAGAAGGGGCCTGGCGAACCCTCAAACTTTTTTAATCTTGAGGACTGGCCATGCCCCTTCATCTTCTGGGCTGCTATCAAGCTGGGGAACAACTTGATTAACTGTTATAAGAATAGCACCGTTGCTGTAAACAGGGCATAAACAACATTGGCATCGATGTAAACAAGCCGTATAAAATAAAATTCACGGGAGCCAGATACGCTTATCCTTGCCAGCTGCCTTGTATTTATGCTAAATTAAAAATGCGTTTACGGGGCCGTAGTTCACTTGGGAGAACGTTTGACTGGCAGTCAAAAGGTAGGGGGTTCGAATCCCCCCGGCTCCACCAAAAATCGAAGCTAAAAAAGCCCTTAAGTTGATTATTGCTTAAGGGCTTTTTCGTTAATTGGCAATAAATTGGCAATAATCGTTTACAAAGTCTTTACGGTATCCTCTTGCTTTGGCATAACAATATTATCGAATCCATTAGCGGCGGCTTGCTGTAGACCGGGCACTACGTGGCTGTAAGTATCCAGCGTAATTGATATACTGGCATGACCTAAACGCTCCTGCACTATCTTGGGATGCACACCTTGCTTGAGCATAAGCGAAGCGTGAGTATGTCTAGCATCATGTAACCGTATCCCCTTTAGACC
>DAOUEB010000070.1:0-2524 GCA_034430675.1 Dehalococcoidales bacterium | reverse complement strand
GTGGCGAAAGACCGCGTCTCCATCAACGGGCAGGCGGTCAACCTCAGACCCGATGAGATAATCTGCCTGATACTCAACAAGCCGGGAGATATCGTTTCCACCGCCAGCGATGAGAAAGGGCGCCGCACGGTCCTGGACATCCTGCCCCCGAAATACCGAAAACTCAGGCTTTACCCGGTAGGCCGACTGGATAAAGACACCACCGGCCTGCTCCTGCTCACCAACGACGGCGACCTCACCTACCGGCTGACCCACCCCAGGTTCGAGCATGAAAAAGAATATCTGGCCCATATCAAGGGCAGCCTTAAACAGAACGAGATTAAAAAACTGGAACAGGGCGTCCTGCTGGAGGACGGCATGACCCATCCGGCCTCGGTAAAAACAGAATCTTCCTCGCCGCCGTTCAACTACAGCATCACCATCCACGAGGGCAGGAAACGGCAGGTACGCCGCATGTTCGAAAGACTGGGACACCCCGTCCTGGTCCTGAAACGCGTGCGTATCGGCGGGCTCAGCCTGGGCAGCCTTAAAGAGGGAGAAGTACGACGGCTGAGCGCGCGGGAGATTAGGTCTCTATTAGAAAACTAAATCATCAGTTCCGTTGACTATATCTCATAAAATCAACCGTGCGCAAATAAAACGAGCCGTTAACAAACCTTTTCAAACCCGACGCAGGTCTGCTATACTGGACTTATTCCAAGAAGGCAATTTCATTGACCATGCACACGATAATTGAGCGAGCCAGAAACGAAGGCAGGGTCGTCCTGACCGAGGTAGAGTCCAAGGAACTCCTCGGGCAGTCGGGTATAAGCGTCATTGATACCGTACTGGCCGCATCACGGTCGGAGGCGGTCGCTATCAGCCGACATCTCGGCTTCTCCGTGGTATTGAAAATAGCCTCGCCGGATATCGTCCACAAGAGCGACGCCGGCGGCGTCCGGCTGGGACTGGAAACCCCGGGGCAGGTGGAACGGGCCTATGATGAAATCCTGAGAGATACCGGCCAGAAGCACCCCGGGGCAAGCGTGCAGGGGGTATCCGTGCAGAAGATGGCCGCCCCAGGCGTAGAGGTAATCATCGGCATGTCCAAAGACACACAGTTCGGCCCGGTGCTCATGTTCGGCCTCGGTGGAGTCTGGGTCGAAATCCTCGAGGATGTCTCCCTGCGGGTGATACCCGTCACCCGGAGAGATGTCCGCGAGATGGTAAAAGAGATAAAGGGTTACCGGATGCTGACGGGCTACCGGGGCCTGCCGCCCGTCGACGAATCGAAGTTGGAAGACATGCTGCTGGCGGTCGCCGACTTCGTGACACAATACCCGATGGTCAAAGAGCTGGACCTCAACCCCGTTATCGCTTACAGCGACCGCGCCATGGTCGTGGATGCCAGAGTGGTGCTGGAAGATACAGAATAGAAAGGTAGCATTAAGAGAGCCGATGAGCCTTAAATTAATGCTGGAGAACGCGGCCAGGCATTTCGCCGATAAAACGGCCGTTGTCATGAGCGAGCGCCGGGTCTCCTTCGCCCGACTCGACGAGGAATCCAACCGGGTCGCCCACGCCCTGATAGGAATGGGCGTGAAAAAGGGCGACCGCGTGGCTATGATACAGGCCAGCAACCCGGAGTTTGTATCTGTCTTCTTCGGGATAATGAAGGCCGGCGGCATTGCCGTTCCGCTCGACTCCCGGTACATCGCCGGTGAGCTGGTCATCCTTTTCAACGACTGCCGTCCGAAGGTACTGGTCGTCGAGAACCCGCCCCTGGAATCGCTCTTGCCCGCCCTGTCCCGGTTCGACTCCATCGAGCACGTTGTTACCTTCGACCCCGAATATGCGAGTCAATTTACCGACTATCGGGAAATTTTGATAAAAAATCCGGCATCCGGCGTCGATGTGCCTGTAGACATGGATGATATCGCCATTATATCCTACACCGGAGGGCCTACCCAGAACCCGCATGGCATCGCCCTGTCCCACCAGAGCGTCCGCACCGAGGCCATCAACTCCGCTGAGGTATTCCAGCAGACCGATAAAGACGTGCTGATGCAGTTCGCCCTGCCCATGTACCACCAGTTCGGCCTGACCTCCGTGCTATTGGCTTCGATATATAAAGGCGGCACCGTGGTGGTGGTGCCGGGAACGGGGCGCTCTATCGATAGCTTCATGGAAACCGTAGAGAGAGAAAAAGGCACGATATACATGGGCGTCCCCTATATCTACTCCCTGATGATAAACGTCGCCCGGCGCGAGGGCATCAGGCACGATTTAAGCTCGCTGCGATTTTGCGTCAGCGGCGGTGCCCCCCTGGAACCCGCGGTCATCCACATGTTCCAGGAACACTACGGTCGTAAAATTATCGATATCTGGGGACAGACCGAGACCGTATCCCAGGCTACCGTATCGCCCATCGACGGCTCCGGTAAAATCGGCTCATCAGGCAAGCCGATGCCCTGCTGGGAGATAAAAATATTCGATGATAATGACAACGAGCTGCCCCCCGGACAGGAAGGGGAGATAGTCGCCC
>DAOUEB010000069.1:0-5531 GCA_034430675.1 Dehalococcoidales bacterium | reverse complement strand
AACCATAGTGTAAACCACCCAGCACTATTTTTGCTTCCGCAGAATCACGATAATACTTCTCGTAGTGGTTTTCACGGACATAGCCGTAGGAACCCATCAGTTCCATCCCCTTCAGGATAAGCTCCGGAGTTTTCTGGGTAATGAATGCATGCACAGCATGCCCTTTAGCCATCATAGCCTCCGAGGTCCAATCACCATAAATATCCATATGGTCATACTCATGGGCCGTCTCCAGAAAAGCGGCTCTGGCCACAGTTATTACCGAGGCCATCTCACCCAATATTATAGCCGCGTGGAGGTGCTGGTTGATTGGCTTGCCACCGGCTACCCTTTCTCCCGTATATTCAAGGAGTACATCAAGTGCCCCCTGTAGAATACCTGTCGCATGTGCCGAATTCAGAGGCATGGGGACAGACAGGGTACTTTGGTAGATAGACCAGGCTTCAGGCCCCTGCAGTCCCCACTCCTTGGGTACCCTGACGTTGTCAAAGTAGGTAGAGGTGTTTCTGTCACCTTGCATACCGCATTTGACCTCAAATTTGCCATGGGAAACCCCCGGCCAGGGTTCGGGAACATAAACCAAAGCCAGGGCATCTATCCCCAGCCTTGGGTCCATATTACAAACCACGCAATTGAGGTCAGCTATGCCACTATTAGATGCCCAAAACTTGTTTCCATTTATTACCCATTCGTCACCTTCGAGTTTGGCTTTCACCCCTATCGTTCTGCCCTCATTCTGCGGATTCTCAGCATCAGTGGCAGACTCCGTTTCACTCATGTTAAAGCAGGCAACGGCTAACTCGTTGCCAACGAACTTAGGGGCAAATTTATCAAACACTGCTTTTGCCCATGCCTTCGCCTTTGGAAGGGGTGAAAAGTAGGCTACGCTAGCCGGTGTCCACCCCCAGTCAGTGCAGGCGCTGTGCATACTGATACCATAGTCGCCGCGTCCAACCTGCTCCTGCTTTAGGGCACCGGCAACTATGGAACCCATCTCCGCAATGCCACCATACTCTTGCGGTATCATGCTCTTCTGGCAACCAAGGTCTACCTGTAATTTCTTGAGAATCGGGTTAATTATTTCTTCATGTGTTACATCATCGTCAATTTTGTCACGAACAGGCATAATCTCCTTGTCGGTAAAATCAGCAAACATCTTCTGTATCATTCGATGTTCTTCTTTAACGAAACACTCCGGGTACTGCAATTTGTACCATTGACTGGTCTGGTCTAACATGTATCTCCTCCTTCAAATTTATAGTTTTTGGTAAGCTATCGGCATTTAGTATTTACTCTCTCTGGTTATTAAATGCTCTACGCCACAGTTACTCCTTCCCTTATCTCTTTTCATTCCGCTGGAACCGTCATGGTTACAGCTAGAAACTTTGTGGACGGAACGGCACCCGCGACTCCTCAGGTTATCCAAGCGTTTTACTGTCGCTGGATTATACGTTACCAACAGGGATGCTACTATAAACACCTTAATTTGTCAACAACTGATAGGCTCAAGGGCTATAGCTACACCACGTGTTTGTCCCCTGTGTGCGTTATTAGAACCCCCGGGTCCAGATTACTTGACAAAGTGTTCATTAACTATTATCCCAGAACTGTCCCATTTTCCCTGACGATTTACACTTGTAGTATTTCTCGCTCCGGACTGACCTTCTCCTGAGTAACTCGCTTCTCCCTGGCGCGCTTGATGACGGCAACGATACCGCCGATGTTTATATACCAGACATATGCTACCGGGAAGAGGATGATGGGTATTGCAATCACCAGTGCTACTATTAACTCCCACTGCATTGTTCTCGCCTCCTTTCTTGTTTCCACTCTCAGTTTAACGCTATGTGTGTAATTTTAACTTCCGCTATGACACCTATTTCTAACCTTAAAATCCTAGGCATTAATACCTACGTTGGCGGGTTTTGCATTAAGTAATTATGACGATTGAGTACTTAGTCAGCAGGGTGTATGATTAATGTAAAGATACCCGGGTAAAAAGGCGTATATAATGGGTAAGATAAAAATACTAATAGCTGACGACCATGCCGTGGTACGGGAGGGTACGCGGCAGATTCTGGAACGGGAGCCGGACCTGGACGTCGTTGCTGAGGCTGTAGATGGTGAGGAAGCGGTAAGGTTAGCCGGTAGTTCCAAGCCAGATGTTGCTATCATCGACATAGCCATGCCCGGAGTCGATGGTATTGAAGCCACCAAACAAATCAAGGCGCTTTATCCTGACGTGGCCGTGTTGATACTTACGGCCTATGATGATGACCAGTTTGTCTTTGGACTTTTAGAAGCTGGAGCAGCTGGTTACCTGCTGAAAAGCGTCCGGGGTAGAGAACTCGTTGATGCCGTACGGCAGGTATACGCCGGGGAGTCAGTACTTCATCCGTCGATTGCCCGTAAAGTGCTTAATCGCTTCGTACCTGCCGTTGATAAAGCAGCCGGGGAAAAACAATCAGAGGTCCTGAGCGAGCGAGAGACAGAGGTGCTCCGGTTGGCAACCCGTGGCTTAAGCAATCAGGAGATTGCCGATGAGCTTTTTCTCAGCTTGCGTACTGTTCAAGCTCACCTGGGACATATCTTTAACAAACTGCAGGTTAGCTCGCGGACTGAAGCGGTGGTGCGCGCCTTAAAAGAAGGCTGGGTTACCCTTGACGATGTGGCTTGAGAATTAGCACCGGGGTAATTTAAAGTATGGCTGTAACTCAATATTCAGCAATAAACTGGCTGATGAGGGTCCTTCGAAGGTCAGGATTCTGGTTTATTCTAGTTATACTTGCGCTTATCACGATACCCCATTATGGGGAAGCTCTGGCGCACCCGGCTTTCCTCAGCCAGCTAACCGCTAATTTTGGCTTAGACAGACATGCATTTGAGAGAATCCTCTACCTGGCACCGATAGTGTGGTGTGGTTTCCTGTTTGGCTGGAGGGGGGCCTTCATCACTTCACTGGCCGCTCTCGCCGCTATGTTACCCCGAGCTATCTTTATCTCGCTGCATCCGATGGATGCCCTTTTTGAAACCGGTGCCGTTTTCGTTATTGGCAATGTACTGGCCATTAGTTTCTCGTCGCTACGCCGGGAACGGGAATATCGCACGCAGCTGGAAGCAGCCCAATGGGAGCAGCAAAAGATTTCTGAAGAATTGAGTGTGATGCAGCAAAACCTCCGCTATTATTTACAACAGACCACCAGAGCCCAGGAGGAAGAAAGAAAGCGCATCTCCCATGAACTGCATGATGATACCATCCAGGCTCTGGTGGTACTTTCCCGGCAGTTAGACGCTCTCGCCTCCGGTGATAAAGGACTGTCCGAGGATACTCGCCTCCACGTGGAGGAGCTATGGCAGCAGACTGATAACATCCTGCGGGGGGTCCGCCGTTTGAGCCAGGACCTGCGGCCGGCAGCACTGGACCGCCTGGGACTGCTACCGGCGCTGGAGTGGCTGGCTTCCAGCGTTACAGAATATTCAGGAGTAGCGACCGAGGTCAACATCGTGGGTGAAAAACATCGCCTACCGGAAGAGGCGACGATAGCGCTCTTCCGCATTACTCAGGAGGCGCTGAGGAACGTGTGGCGACACTCCGGTGCCACCAAAGCTGAAATTACGGTTGAGTTCGACAAGAGCAGGACAAGAATAACCATCAGTGATAATGGCAAGGGCTTTAACCTTCCCGAGAAGATAGGCGACTTGGCCAAGAACGGCAAGCTTGGCTTAACAGGAATGCAGGAGCGTGCCCAGCTAGTCGGCGGCACGCTAACCGTACAATCGCAACCGGACAAAGGTACAAGCATAATTGTGGAGTTGCCGGGATAGTCGGCCGTGTTTCAAACTGAATGTGAGTAAAAGCTCGTTTTATTCGATGTTGGCCAGTAGATTAGGGTCATCTTCGACAACCAGAATTTTAACAGCCATATACGACTCCAATGTTAGCATGAAACGAAAAGGCAGGCCTGGTATATGTTGAGATAGCCCCTGGTGATTTTAGTGGAGGCGATTTACAGGGTTTGATCTTACCAGGGGTTTGGCACTATCCGTAACGATATAAACTCTAACCGGTCGCTTTTTCAATATCGCGGAAAAATGCTGGCCTGAGTGGGTCCCACCTGCCCACCAGCTTGTCGTAGGCAGGCTGGGAGAATGTCTCTTTGAAGATTCGGTAATAATAGAGTTCCTCTACGGAGGACAGATACGGATTCCCCCCGACCTTGTTGAACTCATCAAGCTCAGCCGGGGATACTTCTCTTTCGGCCTGCGCCCGCATGATATAGGCTACGCCGGAGCCCTGAGCGAAGAACCGCTTGGTCTGGTAGATAATATGGTCGGGCAGGCAGCCTTCAAAGGCCTGGCGCATTATCCACTTGCCGGTCTGCTCTTCCCCGTGAATCTTATACTGTATCGGTATCTTGAGGCTGAAGTCCATCACTCCGGCGTCCAGGAAAGGCGTGCGGCTCTCGTAGGAATTGGCGGCGTTCAGTCTGTCCAGCCTCTGCAGAGCGGTATTGTGGGCGACATTGATGAGCTTGTCGACGATGCTGGCGACTTCCTCAGGGTTGCTTCCCTTCTTGAACTGGCCGTCATACCCGCCGAAAAACTCATCGGCGCCTTCTCCGGTAAGCACGACCCTGGTATGCGGTTTGATAAAGCGCCCGGCCAGGAAATTAGCGATTGCCCCGTGGACACAGCTCTCCTCGTACATCTCCTGATGGTGAATCGCCGAGGGCAGTATCTCCTTAATCTCCTTTTCGCCGAACATTAAAACGTGGTGTTTGATACCCAGGTACTTGGTGACATCTTTGGCCAGCGGCAGGTCCTCACCTTCCTCCATGCTGACGGTAAAGCATTCTATATCCGGTTTTATCTCGTGGGCCATGTAGGTTATCAGGCTGCTGTCCAGGCCGCCGCTGAGCAGCACACCACCCACAGCGTTGTCTTTCATACGCATCTCGATGGCTTCCATGAGCAGCTCGCGTATTACCTTTTTACCCTGCTCATAATCTTCAAACTCCGGTGTCTCAACAGCTTCCGATGGATATTTCTGAAAGCCATGTTCACGCGAGTAAACGTATCCCGGGGGGAACTCTTTCACATCGTCGGCGATACCTACCAGCGCCTTGGCTTCGGAGGCGAAGCATAATTTACCATCGCTATGGCCGTAGTAAAGAGGTTTAATACCCGCCCAGTCGCGGGCTAATATCAGTTGCCCGCCGTCGGATATGGCGCAGGCGAAGTCCCCGTTCAGCTTGCCGGCGAACCGGATGCCGTGTTTTTTGTATAAGGCGATTACTGCCTCGGCATCAGTCATACTGCCCTTTTCCTGGTTATACACACGCCCGTCAATAATGGCGGCTACCTCATCGTCATAAGCATGGTGCGCACCGTCCTTACAGTTTCCGCCCACGTTCAACTCAAGGCAACCAAGACTCACCGGGCTCTGTATATTAACCCATGTCTCGTTGGGGCCGCGGTAGCTGATTTTCTCCATCATTCTTTTCAGTTCGCCGCTATCGTTTCCAAGTACT
>DAOUEB010000068.1:0-8117 GCA_034430675.1 Dehalococcoidales bacterium | reverse complement strand
AAGCCCGGCACGGGTTTCAATGCCCCCACCGATGATG
Source organism: Dehalococcoidales bacterium (assembly GCA_034430675.1). GTDB lineage: Bacteria > Chloroflexota > Dehalococcoidia > Dehalococcoidales > RBG-16-60-22 > JAFGPF01. The sequence goes on along the minus strand of DAOUEB010000068.1, from coordinate 8,080 downwards.
TATTGACGATAGCCCCGTACTTCTGCTTTAGCATCTGCTTTATCTCGTACTTCATGCAGAGAAAGACGCCCTTCAGGTTGATGTCTATGGTGCGGTCCCAGATTTCCTCCGGGCAGTCGACGATGTTGACCACGGGCACGCGCTTGCCGTCCGGGCCGATACCGGCGTTGTTAAAAGCGTAGTCCAGTCGTCCGTACGTCTCAACGCACTTATCGACCATTGACTCCACCTCCGCCGACCGGGACACATCGCATTTGACGAAAATCGCTTCGCCGCCCGCTTCTTTAATGAGACGCACCGTATCTTCACCGCCATTGATATTCTTATCGGTGGATATGACAACCTTCGCCCCTTCGCGGGCAAAAATTTGAGCGGTTACTTTCCCGATTCCTGAAGCCCCTCCGGTGACCAGCGCCACTTTACCCTGGAATTTTTTAGCCATCTATGCCTCCTCTTTTCTGACGGGATTTCATCGGTAAGATAGTTTATCCTCTAGCACGATTATCGTTTTATCCGTTGTTGCAGTATATTATGATTTTTGCATGTAGTGAAATAAGACTAGTATAATATGTTGAGGCATCCTGTCAATGTCATTATATATAATATAGCATAACGCGTATTATAGTAACGACTGTATGACGGGTGCCGGGGATGCAGGCCTTCAGGACTTCAGATATTTTATATTATCGCATAAATAAATTGGGAGGTATACAGTGTTACTCGAAAACAGGGTGGCCATTGTTACCGGGGGCGCCAAAGGAATGGGCCGGGGTATTGCCCTTAAATTTGCCGGGGAAGGGTGCGATGTCGCCGTTAATGCTTTACACGTCGAGGGTGCCGAAAAAGTGGCGGAAGAAGTCAGAGCTCTGGGAAGGAAGTCCCTGGCGATAAAAGCCGATATATCCAACAGTGCCGAAGTGCAGCATATGGTGGACGAGACTATTAAAAAATTCGGTAAAATTGATATTCTGGTCAATAATGCCGGGGGGGTCATGGGCGTACAGGGTGGAGATACCGATACCGCCACCGAAGAGGACTGGGATAAAATATTGAATGTGAACCTGAAAGGAGCGTTTCTGGTCTGCATGGCGGTTATACCCCACATGAAAAAGAAGAAATACGGCAAGATAATCAACCTTTCTTCGATGGGCGCCGTAGACCCGGCCGTTTCCGTGCTGCATTATCATTGCGCCAAAGCCGGGATTCTGGGTTTAACCTTGAACCTCGCCTTCGAACTGGCTCCCCAGAATATCTACGTAAACGCCATCGTTCCGGGACCCATTGAAACGCCGTTCTGGGACTCTTTGCAGCCGCCGGGGCCGGAAAGGGATGCCTTGTTTGCGGCTATTGCCGAAAAGGAAGTGCCCCTGGGGAGAATAGGCACTCCGGAAGATATTGCCGGACCCGCCCTGTTCCTGGCATCGGGGCTTTCCGACTATGTTACCGGCCAGATTATTTGTGTCGCCGGAGGACAGCCGCTCTCGGCGCATGCGGCCACTTTCTTATCATCGGGAGGAAGGCCGGGCGGTTAAGCTGAAGAAGCGGTAGCGACTTATCACGGACGACCTGCCGCGAACAATGCTGTTAAATGATTGTCTAGAACAACGGAGGAATCAATGGAGAAGCTAAGAGTCCGGAACAAGAAGATAGACGATGAACTCCTGATGAAAAAGAGGCGGGAAGAACTGGATAAATGGCCGACCGGCAAAGAGGTTGATTTCGATGAGGCGGTGGCCTACCAGAAAAGTCTGCCCGATAGCAAAATCTGGTGGAAAGTAATGGTAAAGCTGCGTGAAGAGGGCAGGATGAGCGTCTTCCCCAGGGCCGGAACGCCGATACTTGAAGACATGATTGAGCTCTGCCGGGGCTTGAGGGACTCGGGAGTGGTTTTAATCCCGGTAACCACCGATAGCTATACGCGACTCGGCCAGTTTGATAAGGTGGAGGAGATTCTCAAGGAGTGCAACAGGACCGGCAAGGCGCTTCTGAACGGGTATCCCATCATTAACCAGGGTGTGGAAAAGACCCGGAAGCTTATTGAAAGCATCGATGCCGCTTTTAGTCCGAGGGGAGCCGGCGGGGAAATCGCTATCGCTTCTGGCATGACGACGGCGGAGGCGGGAATGGGGTTTTTAAATTTCGGCAGCTATTCTAAAAATATGACGATACAGGAGCTTGTGGAAAGCAGCCAGAATGGTATGAGGGTTATCGGCTGGTACGCTGACAGAGGGGTGATTCTATGCAAGGACCTCCATGGGTGGCTGCCCAGCGCCCCTTTCCCGTTGAGTGTCAATATCGTCTGTCTGATTATAGAGGCGGTTACGGCGGCCGAGCAGGGGCAGAAGGCCTTATATCCGCTGGTGCACTGCATGGGAAATATGGTGCAGGATTTGGCCTGGATACGGCTGGCTCCGAGGCTCATTAGAGAATACCTGGACAAGTTCGGCTATCAGGACACGATGATTATCGGCACCTGTCCCGCCCAGACTCCCCTCTTCCCGGTGGCGATGGATATGGGAGGGGCGTTTGCTTATCTTTGCTATGCGTCGATGGTCGGGGCGTTATCGAAAAGCAACGCGGTCGACTTGCGGAGTATTGACGAGGGTGCCGGCGTCCCCACGAAAGATACCAATGCGGTGAGCTATCGGGCGGCCAAGTGGATTTTCGACGTGGTACGGGAGCAGCAGATAGAAATCGATGTTAAGGGTATAGACACAGAAGAAAAGGTGACCGAAACCGAGGTAAGGGCGATACTCGATAGAATCCTTGACCTTGGCGACGGCGATATCGTCGATGGTACGGTAAAGGCCGTCGAATCCGGAGTCCTCGATTCGCCGTGGAGTCCTAACTTAAATGTCAAGGACCAGGTGATGGGGGTGAGAGATGCCAGGGGGGCCTGCCGCTACCTTGAGTTCGGCAATCTTCCTATACCGGACGAGATTAAGGAGTTCCACCGTGAGAAGATAGCGGAGAGGGAGAAGCTGGAGGGGAGAAAAGCCGATTACCATACCGCCGTCAAGGATTTGTGGGGCCTTAGTAAAGGGAAAATAGCCGGCTTACCACCTTATGATAAATAGTCTGCTCAATTGACATAATGCAATCGGTTCAGAAGGAGAAGCGATGAAGAAAGCACCGACAGTGATAACCGGGACAGTGGGGATGGATGCGCATGTCATCGGTACCAAAGTGTTATCTCGTGCGCTGAGGGATGCTGGATTCAACGTCGTAGAGTTGGGCATGCAGGTATCGCCGGAGGAGTTTATTAACGTGACCCAGGAAACAAATGCGGATGCCATTTTAATGAGTTCGCTCTACGGTATGGCCGAGCTGGACCTGAAAGGATTCAATGATAAACTGATGGAAGCCGGCCTGAGAGATGTCATACTATATATCGGCGGTAATCTGGTGATAGGCAGGTATGACCCGAAAGAGGCCGAGGTGATATTCAAGAAGCTCGGATTCGACAGGGTTTACCCGCCCGAAGCGGACATAGATGCGGCTATTATTGACCTTAAAAACGATTTAAAAACGAAAGGTAAGATGTAGTCCGATAAACAACTAATGTATTGATGACCGATGGATGATATTAGACTGCTGATTGATTTCGGAAGCACGTTTACCAAAGTTGTTGCGGTTGACCTCGATAAGGAGGAGGTAATTGCGGCGGCCCGGGTCCCCTCGACCGTAGAGAGTGATATCACGGTGGGGCTGGGGGAAGCCTTAAAGAAGATTGAGGAAAATACTGGCATAGGCGACCTGGAGGAGAGGGAAGCCCTGGCCTGCAGCAGTGCCGCCGGCGGTTTACGCATGGTATGTGCCGGTTTCGTGCCGGAACTCACCAGCAAGGCGGCTAATCTTGCTGCGCTGGGAGCCGGGGCGAAGGTGATAGGCTGCTATTCATACAAACTAACCCAGCAGGAAATCAAGGAGATAGAAGCCGCATCTCCCGATATAGTCCTGCTCTCCGGCGGCACCGATGGTGGGGATGAGCAGGTCATCATTCATAATGCCAGCATGGTCTCCCGCACCAGCCGCGCCATAAGTAACGTCATCATAGCCGGTAATAAGACGGCTTGTGATGAAATAAGGGGCATCTTCAGGGATAACAGTAAAAACGTTTTATATACCAGTAATGTCATGCCTGAGATAGGTGTGCTGGATGTCGCTCCCTGTAACAAGGAAATACGGGAGCTGTTCATGAAGAACATTATCGAGGCCAAGGGCATCGCCAGAGCCAAAGCAATCATTAAAGACGTTATCATGCCGACGCCCTCGGCCGTGCTGGAAGCGGCCAGACTGATTGCCGACGGATGCGGAGGTGGTAAAGGATTCGGGGACCTTATCGTCATAGATGTCGGTGGGGCGACGACGGATGTTCATTCAATCGCTCAGGGCAAGCCCGCCCGACCTGATACCATTATAGCCGGATTGCACGAGCCTTATGAGAAAAGAACGGTAGAAGGAGACCTCGGGCTGAGATATAATTTAGACAGGCTGCTGGAACTCGTTAAAGAGAGAGAGACGCCGCCCAATTTCGATGCCATTGTGCGGGGATTTCACGAGGGCAAAATCCCTCAAACTGACGAAGAGAAAGCCTGTCATTTGCTGCTGTCCTGCCTCACCATGGAGGTTGCCGTGAGCCGGCACGCCGGGAGGATAGAAGTGGTCTACGGCCCCACCGGGGAAACACTGGTCCAACACGGCAAGGACCTGACTAATGTTAAAACCGTCATCGGTACGGGAGGCCCGGTGGTATTTTCGGGCAATCGCCGGGAGATACTGGAGCATGCCCTGTTCCGGGGGGATAACCCCTTTGTGCTCAAACCCAGAGACCCCGATTTATATATAGATGAACAATACATTCTCTACGCGGTGGGATTACTCAGCCAGGTCGAACCGGAGAAGGCCCTTAACCTTGCCAGGAAGTACCTTAAACAAATATAGTATTTGTAGTTTGTTAAATACTATCAATGTCATTGCGAGGAGCGCAGCGACGAAGCAATCTCAAATGCGGTCTGTGGGATTGCTTCGCGGAGTTTATCCTGAGTGTAGCGTGAGGACTCGCAATGACGGGGTATCAATGATGTTTGGGTTCGAAGGGGGAATATGCTTAGCCACTGCCGGGTGCTGGATTTAACGGACGATAAAGGTTTCCTGTGTGGCAAGACACTGGCTGACCTGGGCGCCGACGTCATTAAGATTGAGAGACCGGGCGGTGACCCTTCGCGGAAAATCGGGGGTTTCTGGAAAGACATTCCAGACCCTGAAAAAAGCCTGTACTGGTTTGCCTATAACTCGAATAAAAGGGGCATCACGCTGAATATAGAATCGGCTGAGGGCCTTGAAATATTTAAAAAGCTGGTTAAAACTGCCGATTTCGTTATAGAGTCTTTTCCGCCGGACTACATGGACAAACTGGGACTGGGTTATTCCGGCCTCAGCGAAATTAACAAGGGAATAATCATGGCGTCCATTACACCCTTCGGCCGGGAAGGGCCCTACCGCGACTATAAGGACTCGGATATCGTGGTTATGGGCATGAGCGGAACGCTGTACCAGACCGGCGAGTCCGATGGCCCCCCGGTACATATCAGCATGCCGCAGGCCTGCCTTCATGCCGGGGCGGACGCCGCCGTCGGCGTTATGATTGCCTATCACTATCGGGAGATGACCGGAGAAGGCCAGCATGTCGATGTATCCATGCAGCAGAGTGCCGCCTGGTTCCAGGCCAACGCCATCCCGACCTGGGAGCTTAACAGGAAAAATTTAAAGCGGGCCGGTGCCTTTCGTGCCGGCATGAGCAAGGATGTCGGCCAGCGGCAGGTCTGGCCGTGCCGGGACGGTTATGTCTTCTTCAATGTCATCGGCGGCAGAACGGGCGCCAAGTCGTTGAGCGCGCTGGTGGAGTGGATGGATGCCGATGGCGGGGCTACCGATTTTCTCCTCAACATGGACTGGGACAACTTCGACATGTTCACGGTTACCCGGGAAGAAATGGACCGTATATCCGGGCCCGTCGGGGAGTTCTTTATGAGACATACGCGGAAGGAGCTTCTGGCGGGAGCCGTGCCCAGGGGGGTATCTATCGGCCCGCTGTCCAGCATGCAGGATTTGCTAACTGACGAGTGCCTCAATGCCCGGAATTTCTGGGTGGAAATTGAGCACCCCGAGCTGGGGACAAGCATAACCTATCCCCGGGATTTCGTTAAGTCGTCGGAAGTTGACTGCTCCACCCGCTTTCGCGCCCCGCTCATCGGCGAGCATAACGCAGAGGTCTATAATGAGATAGGTCTTTCCAAACGGGAACTCATTACATTAGAACAGAGTGGAATCATCTAGAGGGAGTAACGGCATTGGAAATGAATAACCGGGAAGGCGTGTTCAGCGGCCTGACCATACTGGCTTTCTGCTGGGCGGTAGTCGGCCCGCTCACCATGAAGTTCTTTGCCGACCACGGAGCCACGGTTATCCGGGTGGAAACGAGCAAAAGACCGTGCACCATGAGAACATCGGCCCCCTACAAGGCTGATAAGCCGAACTATAACCGAGGCGGCTATTTCAACTATTATAATTCAAATATATTAAGCCTTTCGCTGAACATGACCCTTCCCGAAGCCCGCGAGATAGCCAGAAGGCTGGCGGTCGAGTGTGACGTTTTCATGGAGAACTACACGCCGGGAGTTATCGACAAATGGGGACTGGGTTACGAGGAACTGAAAAAGGTCAGGCCGGACATCATCATGCTGCGGCAGAGCGGCTACGGCTCGTGGGGGCCTTACGCAAATTTGCCGGCCTTCGGCATGGTACTGGTTTCCATAGCGGGCTTACCCAATTTCATCGGCTGGCCGGGCAAAGAGCCACTGCCGGTCGGCGTGTCGGCCTATACCGACTGTATCAGCCCGCGTTTCGCCACGGCGACCTTAATTGCCGCTCTTGATTACCGGAAAAAGACCGGGAAGGGCCAGCTATTAGACCTGTCACAGTTTGAAACGGCGATACACTTCCTGACACCGGCTATCCTCGAATATGTTTCCTGCGGCCGGGAGCCGGAAAGAATCGGGAATTCCTCCCCGGACGCCGCCCCGCACGGCGTCTATCCCTGCAGGGGCGATGACCGCTGGTGCACCATAGCCGTGTCTGATGACGAGGAATGGATAAGTCTGTGCCGGGAAATGGGCAGGCCTGAGTACATAGAAGACCCGCGATTTAATACTCTGGTTAACAGGAAAAAGAATGAGGACGAGCTTAATAAGCTGCTCTCCGATTGGACGGCCGGCCTTACCGCCGAAGAGGTAATGGACAGGCTTCAGGCCGCCGGAGTGCCGGCCGGTGTTGTCAAGAACACGGCCGATGTCTATGATGACCCTCAACTGAGAAAACGTAATATTTTCTGGCCGATGGAGCACAGCGAGATGGGCATGTTCACCCACCTGGGGCAGAGCTTTGAATTATCCAGGACCCCGTCAAAAGCCTACTCGCCGAGCCCTCTGCTCGGTGAACACACGGAATACATCTGTACCAAGTTACTGGGCATGCCTGACGAGGAGTTTATCGACCTCATGCAGAAAGGGGTCTTCGAGTAGAGTAATGATTTTTCTCTGGTGGAATCCGGGAGTGTCATTCCCGCGAAGGCGGGAATCCAGGGGGGAATAATGGGGGTGTCATTGCGAGCGAAGCGTGGCAATCTCTATAATGAATTTAATCCGGAGATTGAGATTGCCACGTCACTGCGTTCCTCGCAATGACGAAACACAAAATAGGAGGTAAACGATGTTAAAGTTTAAAAAAGCAGGGGAGTACGAAGACGTAATTTATGAGCGGAGCGGCTATGTCGCCCGCATCACCCTGAACGACCCCGAGACGATGAACACCGGCGTTAAAGACTTCTGGAAGGCGCTGACCGTGGTGGAAGAAGCGGATGATATTAAGGTGCTGATTATCAAGGGGGCGGGACGCGCCCTGGCCGCCGGAGCACCCCTCCACGAGGTCGGCTTTGTCTACGGGTGGAAGAATCCCAAGCCCGGTGAAAAAGCTCCCCGCACGCCCATCCGCCACCGGCTCAAGTTCGATAGAAAACTTT
>DAOUEB010000067.1:0-13322 GCA_034430675.1 Dehalococcoidales bacterium | reverse complement strand
AAATACCCCCTGAAGAGGGTCGACTGGGACCCCAACGGCGAGAGGAACCCGCAGAACCGCGGCAAGAGCAAGTACCAGAGAATTTCCTGGGAAGAAGCCTCCGACCTGCTGGCCAACGAGGTCAAGAGGATACACAAAGAGTACGGCCCCCTGGCCATACTGGTACAGGGCGACGGACACGGCGAGTGCAAGACTATCAATACCCCGCACGGCCACTCCGGGAGGCTCTTCGACATGATGGGAGGCTTCACCCAGCAGGTGCGTAACCCCGATAGCTGGGAAGGCTGGTACTGGGGCTCCAAGCATGTCTGGGGACAGGGTATCCAGGGAATGATGGACCCCGCCAACAACATCGTCAAGGACATGTCCGAAAACTGCGATATGGTCCTGTTCTGGGGCGGCGACCCGGAGACAACCCCCTGGGGGTTCACCGGCCAGTGCGCCACGCGACTCTGCTACTTCTGGACGGAAGTCGGCATCAAACAGGTATACGTCTGCCCCGACCTCAACTATGGCGCCGCCGTCCACGGCGATAAATGGATTCCGGTCCTCCCCAACACCGATGCCGCCCTGCAGCTGGCCATCATCTACATGTGGGTGACCGAAGGCACCTACAATAAAGAATATATAAAAACGCACGCCGTCGGCATGGACAAGGTCGAAGACTACGTCCTGGGTAAAGAAGACGGTATCCCCAAGACCCCGGCATGGGCCTCCAGGAAATGCGGCGTTCCGGAATGGACGATTAAGGCTTTTGCCAGGGAGTGGGCCAAAAAGATAGTATCCATCGCCCACTACTTCGGCGGTTCCTACGTCCGCGGCCCGTTCTCCCACGAACCCGGCCGGCTGGAATGTATCCTGCTCGGCATGCAGGGACTCGGCGGACCCGGCGTCCACCAGAGCCAGATAACCTACACCGGCATGCCCCGTGCCGAAGGCTTGCGGAGCACCCGGTTCTTTAACCCGGAACTTTCCGAGCGCATCACCAAACCCATCGCCACCACCATCCGGGCCTGGGGCAAACAGCTTATCCCCAAAACATGGATACAGCAGGCTATAGATGAACCGCCGCTAACCTTCTACGGCAGCGGCGCTATCGAAACACCGACCGAAGACCAGTTCATCGAGTACAATTATCCTCTGAAAGAGGGTGGCTATGAAATCCACATGATATGGACGGATACCCCCTGCCGCATCACCTGCTGGAACCACGGCAACTGGACAATCGAAGCCTTCCGCAACCCCAAGATTGAAACGGTCGTCGCCCAGCACCCCTGGCTGGAGAACGACTGCCTTATCGCCGATGTCGTCCTGCCCTCCAACACCACACTGGAGGTAGAGGACATCGTCACCAATGTCAGACAGGGTGTCAACTTCCACAGCGTGGCTATTATGGAGCAGGCCGTTCGGCCTGTCGGCGAGTCCAAGAGCGACTACGAGGTAGTCCTGGAAGTCGCCAAGAAACTCGGCTACGGCGACCAGTTCAGCGAGCGCAAGACAACCCGGGACCTGCAAAAACAGGTCTTCGACGATATGGAAATCGAACACCTTATCAAGTGGGATGACTTCATGGAGAAGAAATACTTCGTCTTCCCGGCCGCCAAGGACTGGGAAAGCGACCCGCCCGGCTTAAGAAAATTCTATGAAGACCCGGATAACAACCCGCTGAAGACTCCCAGCGGCAAGCTGGAGTTCTACTCGGCCAGGCTGGCGGAGCACTTCCCGGACGACAAGGAAAGGCCGCCCATTCCGAAGTGGATTGAAAAGAGCGAAACGCACGACGAGAGGATTTCCAGCGAAAGGGCCGCCATGTTCCCGCTGCTGCTCATGTCCAACCATGGCCGCTGGCGCACGCACGCCCAGGGCGACGACATTACCTGGACAAGAGAAGTGGCGACCTGCAAGGTGCTGGCAAAAGACGGGTATAAATACGAGCCAATCTGGATTAACCCCAAAGACGCCGAAAAGAGGGGCATCAGGGACGGAGATATCGTCAAGGTATTCAACGAGAGAGGCATCGTCCTCGTCGGCGCGCGTGTCCTGGAGAGGGTGATGCCCGGCGTTGCCTACGTCGACCACGGCGCCCGCCACGACCCGCTCGTTCCGGGCTGGGTCGACCGCGGCGGCGCCATCAATACCATCGCCCCCTATGGCGTTGCCTCCCGGAACGCCGTCGGCCAGGCCACTAGCGGTTACCTGGTCGATGTTCAAAAGGTCACCGAGAAGGACTACGAGGAATGGCGCAAGATGGACCCCAAGGCGTTCGATGACGCCTACAAGAGAGAATACGACCAGGCGGCCGGACTGCGTTTTAACGCCTGGGTTGAAGGAGGTATGGACTAAATGAAGGTTTTCGTAATAGATGTTGGAATCTGCAACGGCTGCTACAGCTGCCAGATTGCCTGCAAGGACGAGCATGTCGGCAACGACTGGACACCCTATGCCAGGCCCCAGCCGGATACCGGCCAGTTCTGGATGAAGATGAATGAGTTCATCCGGGGGACCGTGCCCAAGGTAAAGATGCACTACATCCCGGTTCTCTGCCAGCACTGCGATGAGGCGCCATGCATACCGGCCTGCCCCATTGAGGGTGTCATCTACAAGCGGGACGACGGGCTGGTGATTATCGACCCGGAGAAATGCACTGGCTGCCGGGCCTGTGTGGACGCCTGCCCTTACGACGCCATCTTCTTTAATGAAGACCTCAACATCGCTCAGAAGTGCACCGGCTGCGCCCACCTGCTCGACAGCGGCGAGTGGACGATACCCCGCTGCGTCGATGCCTGCCCCACCGAGGCTATCAAGTTCGGCGAAGAGTCCGAGTTCAAGGACATGATTGCCAAGGCCGAGGTACTCAAGCCCGAGCTGGACGCTAAACCGAGGGTACACTACCTGAATATCCCCAAGAAGTTCATCGCCGGCACGGTCTACGACCCGATTGAAAAAGAGGTCGTCATCGGCGCCACCTGCACTTTAAGCAGCAACGGCACCAAGCTGACGGCCAGCACGGACGGCTTCGGCGACTTCTGGTTCGAGGGGCTGAAAGACGGCGTCTATTCCCTGAAGATAGAGGCGAAAGGTTTCGCCGCCAAGACGTTCGATAAAATCAGCACGGAAAAAGACGCAAACCTGGGAGACATACCTCTTTCCAGGTAAACGTAGCGTACACCAACTGAATGAAATGAGTTTTTGAAAGAGAGAGAGTCCCGTACCAGGCGGACTCCCTCTTTTCATTTATCATCAAATGCCGAGTCCCCGGAGGTACCGACATGGTAAAACAGAATCATATAGTGATTATCGGTGGCACGGCCTGCGGCCCCAGGGCAGCCGCCAGAGCAAGGCGCAGCGAATACTCGACGGGGCCCGGCTTTAAAAATGTCAGGTTCATGGACGGGAGCCTCAATGCCTGGCCCTATGATATATTGAAAGTAGTGCCGTAATACTCAGGAAACGCCTGAGTCATTTTAACGCACATTTATAATACCGGAGGTGGCAATGGATATAGGCTTTATAGGAATCGGGCAGATGGGGAAACACATGTCCCGCCGAATACTCGAAGCTGGATATAATCTTACCGTACATGATTTGAAAAAAGAGGCAGCGACTCCTCTATTGGAAAGAGGAGCCAGATGGGGCGACACGCCCGGAGATGTAGCCAAGTCATGCCGGGTAGTTATATCTTCGCTGCCTACTCCGCAGGATGTAGAGCAGGTGGTATACGGAACAAACGGCCTTAAGTCGGGGTGGAAAGCCGGAGATATTTACATAGATATGAGCACCGGCTCTCCCTCCACCATACGGCGAATAGCGGAAGATGCCAAAACCATGGAAGTGGCCGTACTGGACGCACCGGTAAGCGGTGGAACCAAAGGCGCCGAAGCAGGCACTCTGGCTATCATGGTCGGGGGTGATTCAGCTTCCCTGGAAAGGGTAAGAAAAGTCCTGGAAACCATGGGACAAAGAATATTCCCGGTAGGTAGCGTGGGCTGCGGGAACATCGCCAAGCTCGTTAACAATTTGATTTCTCTGGCCTGCAACTCGATATCCGCCGAAGGCTTCATGCTCGGCGCCCGGGCCGGTATTAACCCGGAAGTGCTGCTGGATATAATTAAAGTCAGCACCGGCAATAACTGGTGCGCACAGCAATATCCCGATACCGTTTTCAAGGGCAATTTCGAACCGGGATTCAAGGTCGGCCTGGCTTACAAAGACATCAGCCTGGCGCTCGCCTTCGGCGAGGAATACGGCGTGCCGCTTCCGGTGGGAGCCGCCGTGCAAAAAGACCTCCAAGATACCATTGCGGCTGGTTTTGAAGATAAAGGGGTCGATGCCGTAATCTTACCCCTGGAAGATACCGTCGGAGTAAAAGTACGTTTACCTGAGTAGAAAAATAGTTTTAACAAAGATTTTCAGGAGGGAAAATGATAGTTGTCAATAGCGATAACGTAGAAGCCGTCGAAACCAGTGATGAAATCGTGGGCAAGGGTCCGGTCTACAGGAAGACACTGATTGACCCCGAAGACACGGGAGGGTTTGGAGTCCTGCTGGTTACCTTCAGTCCCGGGGCCAGGCTAAATTTTCACACCCATACCTTCGAACAAATCCTCTATGTCACCGAGGGAAAAGGTATTGTGGCCACGCGGGACGAAGAGCAGGTCGTGACACCCGGCACCGGCGTGTTCATACCGCCGGGCGAGGTTCACTGGCACGGAGCCACCGAGGACTCCTCGTTTTCCCATATTGCGATACAGAAACCCGGGATAAAGTTAGCTCAATAGTATAATTGATACCGTCAACGTATACCGGCCTTCCATATTAGCCTTTAGATTCAGGAGCCGGTTTACCCGGTTTGCTTCTATACGGCGGGATTCCCTTGAGGAAGAAGTTAGCTATTAAGCCCAGAAAGGCCACAATCAAGAATACGGCGAAAACCTGCGTTAAAGCGGAATTCAGGGCATCCCGCAGCGTCGACAGCATCTGCTCAAAAAGTACCGTACCCTGACTGCCCATGCCCGCAAAAAGGCCCTGCAATTGAGCCTGTGCTTCCACATTCACCAGGGCCTGGGGATTGTCCACTATCGCCGCCAGCTGTTCCTGTGAGACAACGGCTTTCACCGCGGGAGAAAGATTACCGATGAATGAGGAGGCGAAGGTATTATTCAATATCAAACCGACTATTGCCAGGCCGACAACACCACCGAGAGGCCGCAGCAACGTTATCATGGAAGTAGCCGTACCCATAATCGAATATGGTACCGTATTCTGAACGGCAATGGTGTGAATCGGCATAATAAGACCGTTGCCAAGGCCAATAAGAACAATGTTGAATATCGCGGTGGCATAGCTGGTCTCGGCTGTCATTCTGGAAAGCAGGAAAAACCCCACACACGTAATGATGAAGCCGACACTACCCTGAAAACGGTAGCGTCCGCCGGCCCGGGATAGCAACTGCCCGGAGATGAAGCTACCAACGGCAGCGCTCAGCATCATCGGGGTCAGAAAACCGCCGATGGCGGTAGCCGTAGCCCCCAGGACTCCCTGAAAATAGAGAGGGACAAAGCTAATCACGGGGAAAAACGAGGCACCCATAAAGAAGCTCACTATTGACGATACCGCCACCACCCGGTTCTTGAAGAGTCTCAGGGGTATCACGGCTTCTTCAGCACGACTTTCAATCAGGATAAAGGTGGCCAGCATTACCACCGAGAAAACCAGCAAGCCGAGTATAATCGGTGAGCTCCAGGCATAATCGACGCCGCCCCAGGTTAACGCCAGTATCAACGGCACGATGAACAGGGTCATCGTCACCACGCCGCCATAATCTACCCTGTGTTTTGCATGACTGGCCTTGATTTGCGGAAACATGAATATAAACAGCAGGATTATGATTATCCCGACGGGTAAAGGAGCGAAAAAGCACCATCGCCAGGAGAGGGCGTCCGTCAGATATCCACCCAGAGTCGGCCCGATGATTGTAGAAATGCCGAAGACACCGGCCATCAGCCCCCCGTACTTGCCCCTTTCCTCCGGTGGGAAAATGTCCGCAATTACGATGAAACCGAGCGCCGACATCACACCGAAGCCAATCCCCTGCAAAGCCCGGAAGATGATGAGCTGACTCATCGACTGGCTGGTGCCGCAGAGGAAAGTGCTCACGACAAAGATACTCATGCCGATGACGAAGAACCACTTCCGGCCGTACATGTCGGAAAGCTTGCCGGTAAGCGGCAACGCAATGGTCTCGGTAATAATGTAAGATGTAAATACCCAGGTGTACTGGCTAAAGCCGCCCAGGTCGGTAATGATTCTGGGCATAGCCGTCGCCGTGATGGTCATGAATATCGAGCCGAGGAACATCGATAGCATCGTGCCCCCCATAGCGGCAATCACCTGGCGTTTCGGCAGTGAACTCTGATACGATGGTAATTCCTTAGCTTCCAAATATTTGTCCCTTATCTATCTTGTTTCTACAATTTGGAGAGTATATCCCCGAGCTTTTTCAGCGAAACGGATAGTTCCCGTAATTCTTCTTCGGTGAGAAAAGACAGTTTTACCTTAATACTGCTCTTTATCACCTGGTCCAGTTCCTCTATTATCCGCCTGCCTTTATCGGTAAGCATGATATTGATTATCCGCCGGTCGGTGGTATCCGCGTGTCTGGCGACAATTTCCAGGTCTTCCAGCCTGTCAATCAGGTGGGTCATCTGGGACTTGGGTATTTGCAGTCGCTCCCCTATCTCAGCAATATGTCTGGTGCCCTCCATCTGCAATGCCTTCATAATTTCCAGGTGAGGCAGAGTTATATCCGCTTCAACCTGCGCAAAGGCGGTCCTTACCACTTTCCTCTGGATGTTGCGGCGTATTAAAGGCGTGATAGAAAGCAGGTCTTCTACAACGCTGTCCAGAAAGCTTTTTCTCATCTCCAGCCTTACTTTACAGGACTTAGTTCACAATATAAATAGTTAACTATATAAACTATAATAACATCGTCCGATTATACCTGTCAATGAAAGAGGCATAGTTATCAACTCAGTGCCGGCAGAACCCTGTCCGTAAAAGTGGACTATAGAGCCCGTCTATATTAGAATGAAGGATACACCACGGCTCCCGGTGTGCAGTCCACTCTTGAAAAGCCAGCCCACACCGGGCGGGGGAAACCAAATGGGCCAGTGGCGTCAAGAAAAGAAGATAGTGCTGGAAGCGGCGCAAAAAATGCTGGGAAAAGGCCTGGTCGTGGGCACCGCCGGTAATATCAGCTTGCGCCTGCCCCCCGAAGGCGAACGCCAGCTACTGGCCATCACCCCCAGCGCACGGCACTACGATTTGCTAGGTGCTGACGACATCCAGATAGTGGATTTTGACGGACAGGCAGTCGAAGGCAGCCTGCGTCCCTCAATGGAGACGATGCTGCACATCGGCATCTACCGGGCCAGAAAAAACGTTAATGCCGTAATTCATACCCACTCGGTCTTTGCCAGTGGCGTCGCCGTGGCCGGCCGGGACATCCCTCCCATACTGGATGACCAGGTTGTCTTCCTCGGCGGCGGGATAAAGCTGGCCCAGCATGCCCTCAGCGGCAGTCGTGAGCAGGTGGTCAATGTCGTGGCCGCCCTGGGAGACAGGAACGCCGTGCTGCTGCCGAATCACGGCGCCATAGGCACCGGCCGCACCATGCGCGATGCCTTTACCGCCTGCGAACTAATCGAAAAGACCGCCAGGATTTATTTGCTGGCCTTATCCGCTGGTACGGTTAACCTCCTGCCCACCGAAGCCTTAGAAGCCGAGAAGGCGCTCTACGACAGGCTCCAGAATGAAAGCGAATAAAAGTTACCGGCCGCCGCTATATACCGGCGGCGCTCAGACAGGCCGTGTCCTGTCCGCCTGAGCTAAAAAATGAGGCTTACCCCCATGTAAAATAGGCAACCTACCCTTGACAGATGCCAGACAGGGAGATTGTAATATAACTGTACTTTTATGAAACAGCAGATACGGCGAATATCAGCCCCGTGCATAGCGATATTACTGCTGGTTAACATGTTTTCATGGGTAACTCCAGCATCTGCCGGCGTGGCTGTCTGGTCAGCCGAGACCATCCCAGGCAGGACAAACAATGTCCTCGGCCCGGACGGAGTCGACATACGCGACTTCGAGGTGGCCAACGACGATGTTACAATCTACGCCGTTCCGGGTAACAGTATCTCGGACAACGTGGTCTACAAGTCGGTAGATGCCGGTGTCAGCTGGACGGTTATAAATATTGATATTAGAGCCGACCTCGTAGCTGTCGCCCCGGATGACAAGAATACCGTAGTCATCGCCAACAGCGACACGCCGGAACTCTATCTCACTGAGGACGGCGGCACAACCTGGTATACCCTGGGCATTCCCCAGGAAAGCGGCGGCACCCCGGCAGCGGCTATTTACGATATTGCAATATCGGATACCAGAGCAGCGATACATTATATCGCTGCCGCCGGCACGGATACGGCGGGTAACGCTAACCTGTGGTATTTCAACATCGGCTCGGTTATCCCGACCTGGCAGGAAACCAAAAACCTGCCCGGCTTCACCAGCGGCGATGAGGTAGCCGCCGTGGCGTTCTCTCCCGGCTTCTCATCAGACGTGGCTATGGTCGCCATCAGTGTGGATATCGGCGCTAACGTCAAACTCCAGATTCTGGACATCAGTGCTAAAAAATGGAACAGCAGTGCCGGCTATGTCAGCTATCCATGCACTGTTGTTAGTAACATCGGCATTACCGGGCTATCTTCGGCTTCGTTATCATTAGCGCCGAATTACCTCGGCACGGATGATAACAGTCGCCGGTTGTTCATTGGCCTGACCGTTGAGGGAGCCGTTGCCTCCAGCGGGATTTACCGCTTTGTCAACACCACCAAAACGGCACTGAAGACGAGTCTTAAAATCCACAGCGTCGCCTTTAACGGCAGCTATCTGGTTGCCGGCAGCTATAATACCAATACCGTTTACCGCAGTGCCAACCCCACAGCCACCACACCAACCGTCACCTCTGTCACCACCACCAAAGGCCCCGGTGGCGTGGACAAGGTGGTGGTTGCCTGGCTTGGTAACAGTGTGGTCGCCGGCACATCGGGCAACGAAAGCGCCTTCGCAATCTCTGCAGATAAAGGCTCGACCTTCAACGATATCAGCCTGGTTAGCACCACCATTACCAATGCCAGAGATGTCGCCGTCGCTGGCGACGCCAGTAAAGTCTACCTGGTAACCGATGACGGCAACGACCTCAGCCTGTGGCGGAAGAGTTCTTCCTGGCAGAGGGTATTCAGCCAGCCAGGCGCTACCGACTATATAGTACGCATCGCTCCCGAAAATGCCAATTATATATACCTGGCTAAAAAAGGCACCAAGACCATTTACTACAACAGCGGCGCCGGAGGCACCCAATGGCAAACCCGAAATTGTAACCTCAATATCCAGGATTTGGCTGTGGAAAGCGCCAGCGTTGTTTATGCCCTTGATAATGCGGGCACGGTAGCCAAGACGCTTAACTATTCTCTCAGTTGGAGTACGGGTATTTCCACAACACTCGGCAGCGGTGCCACCATAGTCAATGTCAGCACTAACATCATACTGGCAGGCAGTCAGAACGGTTACGTGGCTTATTCTACTGACGGCAACTTATCATGGACAGTAATAACCCAGACACTTGAGGCCGGAGCCGGTAAAGTTCAGGTTATAGCCGACCAGTACTATTCCACCAACCACATTATTTACGCTGCCAGCGATACCGCAGGTGGGAATATCAAGAAATGGCAAATCGGCACCAGCACCGAATGGACTGATATCTTCAAGAATACCCTCAATGGTGGCATTTACGGACTCGCTATTGAAAGCAATACGCTCTATGCCCTGGAGTACCCCACAACCCCCGGCCAGAGTACGTTATGGTTATGCATAGCACCAACGACAGCCACAGCCACATCGACCAGCTGGAGCTCCAGCACCACGACAGCAAGCACCGACATTGACGACAATACGGTGTGCCTTGATGCTAAGCCGCAGGCACTCAAGGCAAGTACGGGAAAAGCATGGGCGGTCAAGAGGAACGGTACCAACAAACTTTACAGCTTTACCAATATCGACATAACACTTACACTGCTAAAACCCGCCTCAGGCTTCACCACCCCCGTAAACGCTCTCACCGGCATTGCCAAGGACATACCTTTCACCTGGCAGCGTCCCTCCCTGACGACCGAATATGAACTGGAAATCGCTCAGGATAAGGATTTTTATATCCATGTCACCACGGTAACCGTAACTACATCCGAGTCGACAGCCTTCGCGCTTGTCGGACCAGGTCAGCCAGGTAACGCGGGTGTCAATTTTATGCCCGGTGTAACCTATTACTGGAGAATCCGAACAACAAAGCCGCTTTACAGCAGGTATTCCGCGTCAAGACACTTCTCTATCGAGCCAGTAACAGCAGTCGTTCCTGGAATATCGACACCGGCCAACGGTGGCGCCAACATAAGCCGTAATCCGTCATTCTCCTGGGAACCCATAGCCGGTGCTACCGAATACCAGTTCGTGTTAAGTGACAATATTTCAATGACTTCACCCATAATCGACGTTAGAATTACCACTACCGGCTTTACCATGACCCAGGAGCTGGACTACGGCGGCACCTACTTCTGGAGAATCCGGTCTATCAAGCCAGTCACCAGTGCCTGGTCGATACTGGCCAACTTCACCGTTGAAAAGGAACCATCCGAGCCCGTTCCCGTGGTATTGGTCGAGCCGTTCCCGCCTCCGGTAATCAAGCTACCGGCGCCACCCCCGCAGAATATAATCACCATAGCACCGCCGCTGGAACCCCCGGCACCGCTCGTCCCGGACTATCTCCGCACCGTAATCATCATCACATCTGCCCTGTTACTGGTCGTGATTGTCCTGATAATAGTACCTCTTCCGGCCAGACTCTTCCCTGCCTCATCTTCCCTGGCAAGACCTTTAACGGGTCCCTCCCGAAGGGCCAGAAATATCGGAAACCGACTGGGCAAGCTGTGGGAAGACCTGGCAACCCGCGCCAGGGATTTAACACCGTTCACAGCTCCGACGAGCGCCACAGGTGAGGCCGGGGAAATCGATTCTATTTCTTTCGCCGTTAAAAGCTTCGCCTTTATGACGGCATCCGAAGAAAAAGATGGCGGCCAGCGCCTGTTATCCGCCGAGGAAGAGAAAACTCTCGGGAGAAAGCTTGCCTCCGGAATCAAGGCCATAGCCGGCGAAAAACCGCTCTACCTGAAATACCCCGAAGACGCCTCCCTGTTCCTGCATATCTGGTCGCATTACGGCTCCCGAGGCGAGACCAACCGCTACCTTAAAAAATCATTACGGTCCAAACCGGAGAACGCCGTAGCCCTCTTAAAATGTTATTTACCAGCCCCCAAAAGCACGGAAGCCGGTACTACCGAGAAGCAAGAATTTACCCTGGCCCAGTACGAGGCACTGGCCGAAGTCGTCGACCCCGATAACGTCTACGCAGCCATCGCCAAACTCTACAAATTCAAGCTTGAGAACATCGAGAATAATATACCCGGCGACCCCACCGATAGAGTAATCGCCTACCAGTTCCTGCGTATTCATCACCAGGTTAAAAGTAAAACGGAAAATCCCGGTAAGGCCGCCAGATAACACCTCTTAAGAGTTTACGCATTCCGTAAAAATCAGAAATGCCCCCCGGTTTAACCTTAAAGAGCGTTCTCGTTTGACATCACGTTTCAAATTAAGGTAAACTATTACGGCGTAATTTCCTGCAAACAGGATAATCGTGGCAAGCAAATAAAGGGGACATGATTTAAAACGGGTGACTTCTCGGTTACTTAAGAACTTCTCCTGTTCGTTTGCGTATTATCAGTCCCCTCCCACTAGAAAGGCGACCGGACTACTTAGAATATTAGAATATTGAAGTTGTACTGGTGATATGGGATTGCTCAAAGGACGAAGAAAAGCATTTTCACTCCTTCCAGGGCTAATAACACTACCTCAGCCCATTTATGGTTTCGACAGCAGTTGATATATCATGGTGGCTTTAGAGCCACGCACTCTTGTTCTCTTGCTCTAATCCATTAACAGGCAAGGATTAGCAAGTTTAGATACTGACTATAAATGATTTTTGAATAATAAATAAAACCGGAGGAAAAAATAGTATGGCTTACCCAAAATTCGAATCAATTCTCATGGAGAAGGACAAGGAAGAACCTAAAATTACCTACCTCACCCTGAACCGGCCGGATAAGAACAACTCCATCAGCATCGGCGAAGAGTACATGACCGGCGATATCAAGAAGGCCATGTGGGAAATCAACCACGATGACGACTGCAACGTGGTCATCTTCAGGGGTGCCGGCAGGAACTTCTGCGCCGGATTCGACCTCTCCATGGTCTACCGTGTCTACGGCGGCGAGAAAGGTGTCAAACCGAGCCAGAGAATCAGGCTCCAGACCGACCAGGACCAGCTCTACGGCTTCCCGCAGGCTATACTTGACTGCAACAAGGTCGTCATAGTGCAGGTACACGGCTGGGCAATCGAAGCCGGACTCTACATCACCAAGGCTGCCGACATCGTTATCAGTGCCGATAACGCCAAGTTCTCCCAGATGGGCCAGCGGCTCGCCTTCGGCGGTCTGCCCACCCTGCCTCTCGAGCTGGTCATGGGACACACCAAGAAGGTCGAAGAAATCCTCCTCACCGGCCGCACTATCAGCGGTAAAGAGGCCGAGGAAGCCGGCTATGTCACCAAGGCCGTCCCCGAAGAGGACCTGGAGTCCGAGGTACATAACCTGGCTGCCGCCATTTCCCTGCTGCCGCGCGACTGCGTGGTCATGGGCAAGTTTGCCCGCCGCCACATGCTGGACAGGCTAGGCCTGACCAACCTCAAAGAGGTCATTCTTTATCACTCTTTCAGCACCAACCTTCATTACGAGCCCGACGAGAGAGACCTCATGTTCATCCGCGACCGCGAAGGCATGGGCGAGAGGCAGGCTTTCCACAAGATGCACGAGAAATATGAAGAACGCCTGAACAAGACCAAGTACTTCAAGAGCTACCGTCCGGAGAAAAAGAAATAAGGACTACGTAGTCTGCTGATAAGGAGCAAATGCAATGGCATATCCAGAATTCGCCAAAGATGACTATTTCAAGATAGACGTCGAATGCCATCTAAGCGGCGAGGCGAACAAGAAATACTTCAACTACTTCCCCGAATACAGGAAGTGGGTGTACGGCACGGCGGAAACCGCCCGCGCTTTCAACGCCGTTCCCCACCATGTTACCAAAGACTG
>DAOUEB010000066.1:0-16708 GCA_034430675.1 Dehalococcoidales bacterium | reverse complement strand
TCGTATCGGCGTCCACAAACAATAGCCAGTCGCCCTTTGCCCTCTGGGCCAGCTGGTAGCAGGCGAAGGGCTTGCCCGCCCAGCCCTCGGGCAGAGGCTCGCCGCTGTAGAGTCGGATACGATTGTCTCCGTCTGCCATATCACTGACAATGCTCGCCGTGCTGTCCGCCGAGTTATCATCCAGCACCAGGACCTCGTAGTTGGGATAGTCCTGCTTCCGCAGGGACTCCAGGCAGGCCCCGATGTTGGCTTCTTCGTCCCGCGCCGGAACCATGACGGAGATAAGAGGCGCCGGGTTGGGTACTTTACTGTTACGGCGGGGTGTCTTGAGGCTCCTTAAATTAAGAATAAGATTAACCAAAAAGATTACCAGACCCGCCGCAATTATTACCTGGTATAACATACTCCAGCCTTTCTAGACGATGGTCAGAGTTCCCCGCACTAACGATTGCAGCCAGCGGACGAGCCTTCCCCGGAAACCGGGAAAGGTACGCAGCGACTCAAAATGCTTGACGGCGAATACCGCCAGTATGCACAACATCAGGAGAGTTTCCCAGGAGCTTCCCAGGGTGACGGCCAGATAGGCCAGCGAGCCGGCAGCGCCGAACATGACTGTCCAGGCATCGACTTCTATAAAGAGCGCACCCAGGACTATACAGGCAATGAAAACCAGCAACATTTCATGCTGAGGTAGCGCCAGAAGGACACCGAAGGTAATGGACACCGCCTTCCCGCCGTGCCAGCGAAGAAAAGGCGAGAAAGCATGGCCGAGTATGGCGCTCATGCCCACGGCGACAACGGCGACATTAGATAAACCGAAAAGCGAATGCGCCAGGAAGACAAACGGTACGCCCTTGGCGACATCCAGGAATACGGCCAGGTAGCCCGTCTTCCCACCACCCGCCCGGAAGACATTGACCGCGCCGGGATTACCGTCTCCATAGTCCCTGATATCCTTACCCAGTAACCAGCGGCCGACCAGCAGGGAGAAAGGAATGGCCCCCAGCCCGAAGGCAGCTATGGCCAGTAAAGACGTCGTAAGTGTTTCCATACGTTACTGTTCCCGCCCGACGATGATACCTCGAATATCTTGGTATAACTTAAAACAAAACCCCCGCGGAAGTCAAGTGCTGCCGGTGCGGCTACGTTTTCGCAGCGCCACCAGACGCAAAATAACCAGCCAGATACTTCCCACGATGCCGACAAAGATACCTACCGGAGTGAACAGCAGGATAACATCCGTAACTATCACGTGGAAAATGCGCCAAGGCGTACTTTGCGGGGCATTGATACCCCATATCCACTCGGCGAAAGGAAGGGCTACCTCCATATACAGGAAGGACAGAATGATGGCGCCGATAAAGGAAGCGAATAAGAGAATGAGAAAATACCTGATTTTGCGCCATCGGCGCGTCAGTTCCGCTATCAGGGTTACGGTCGCCAGCCAGCCCAGAATGATACCGGTAGGATTATCGAGTCCGACGAAAATAACACAGATAACCAACGCCGCAAACAAGGAAAGCAAAACGCGGGTTGCCAGTCGGGAATTTTTTAGCGCCGAGAGTCTCTGTATTATTCTTTGCACGGTGAGTCCTGACCGGAGCGGTCTCCATTTATCCTAATACCAATGACGACTTTTCGCAAGGGTGATAGCGGCAACTAACCCCATAGTGGCAGGACGAGCGAAAATGGGGTATAATTGGGCGAAAGCCAAGGGTAAAAATTCTGATGAAAACGTTCTTGCGCGAAATCCTGCTAACAATAATACTGGCTCTGGCGATATTCTTCATGGCGCGGGGGACCATCCAGACCTACGAGGTATTCATGACCAGCATGGAGCCCAACTTCCACGAAGGTCAGCGGGTGGTGGTCAACAAAGCCGCCTACTGGGACTGGGTGGGCGAACCGGAGAGGGGCGATGTTATCATCTTTAAAGCGCCCAACGGAAGCGATGAAGATTTTATCAAGCGCGTCATCGGCCTGCCCGACGACACAGTGGAGGTCAGGAACAGTGCCGTCTACGTTAACGATGTGAAGCTGGACGAGCCTTATGTTATGAATCCCCCCAACTATACCATGAATAAAAAGAAAGTCCCGGAAGCCAAATACTTCGTCCTCGGTGATAATCGCAATCAAAGCAACGACTCGCATAATAACTGGTTCGTGAACCGTGCCGACATCCACGGCAAAGCCTGGCTATCCACCTGGCCGCCGGATTTGTGGGGAACTGTGCCCGAGTATCCCCTCAATAACCAGATAGCCAACGCCGAAAACTAGTCGCAAAGGGTCCGGAGTTACGCATGACAGACAGCGTCGAGCAGATGTTCGAGAAGTCGGGAGCGGTACTCAAGGGACACTTCCTGCTGGCTTCCGGCCGGCACTCCCCGGTCTACTGGGAGAAATTCCAGGTCCTGCAACATCCAGAATACACGGAACAGCTCTGCGGCATGATTACCGACCACTTTCGAGAGGAGGCCATCCAGGTGGTCGCCGGCCCGACCACCGGCGGGATTATCCTGGCTTATGAGGTCGCCCGGCAGCTGGGAGTGCGCGGTATCTTCGCCGAAAAGGAAGAGTCCGGCGGCAGGGTCTTCCGTCGCGGCTTCCACATCGACCCCGGCGAGCGCGTCCTCATCGTCGATGACGTCTTCACCAGAGGCGGCTCGATACGCGACACCATAGACGCGGTCGATAAGCTACAGGGCAACATCGTAGGCATCGGCGTGCTGGTCGACCGCTCCACGGAGAAGATAGACTTCGGCATCCCCTTCTTCAGTTGCCACCGCACGGAAGTAATCACCTACCCACCCGAAAAATGCCCGCTCTGCGCCGAGGGCATCCCGCTGGTCAAGCCCGGTAGCAGCCAGCAGAAATCGGGCTGACGCCACTCTTAGACACCCCGCTTACATGGGGAAGCTCGAAGGGGTGTCAATCCCTTCGAGTAATATTCCCCCTTCCCTTCACCAATACCAAAGGGAAGGGGGATAAAGGGGGATGGGTTACCAAACCTTTTGAATTAGCTTTGATTGAGGAGGCCCGTCATGGAAGTCGCCGCCATAATCGCCATAGCCGTAGTCGTCGCCGTCCTGATTATCATCTTAATTAACTACATCACCCGGTTGAAGTTCGAAAGGAGGTTCCGGGAGTGGCGCGATGAAGAGATACTGAAGTGGCAAACAGAGATAGAGCAGGCCAGAAAATCCGCCGTCGTGCAGAGTCGGGCCGTCCTGGGCGGTAAGTTCACCGAGCAGATGGTGCCTTTTTTCCCCGACTTCCAATACGACCCCACCGAGGTCAGGTTCATCGGCAGTCCAATCGATTTGATAGTGTTTCCCGGGCTGGCCAGGGGCGACCCCGAGGAAATAGTTATTCTGGAGATAAAGACGGGTAAAAGCGCCCAGCTTAACCCGGTGCAAAGAAAAATTAAACAGCTTATCCTTAACGGCATGGTGCGCTGGGACGAGATACACCGGGTGAGCGAAGGGGAGGAGTAAAGCTGCGGGATAAGCCGAGGATGGTGCCAGGGCGGCTTGCCTTCGCTGACCTGCTCGCCGAACAAATTCTTTGGCAGGCGAGAGCTTTAGCGCAAGCAGGCTTGGGTGGGAAAAGATAACAACGAGGGGCGGAGGCGGAGGAAAATTAAGGGACGGATTGCTTCGCGGAGTTTATCCTGAGCGTAGCGTGAGGGCTCGCAATGACACATTGGGGAGAGGAGATTGCTTCGTCGCTGCGCTCCTCGCAATGACATTTATGTCCGCCCGAACCCGCGCTCAAGTTGCGCGGAACTCAGGTGGATGATGGTGGGTCGACCGTGCGGGCAGGTGTGGGGACTGGCGGTCTGCTCCAGCTGCCGCACCAGCGACCGCATCTCGTCGTCGCTCAATGCCTGCCCACTCCGCACCGCCCCGTGACAGGCAATCGAGGCCACCATCTTCTCCTCCCACCGGCTCCTCGCCTCCCCCGATAGCTCGTCGAGCAGCTCCCGCAGCATCGCTTCCCAGTCGTCCCCGGCCAGCAAAGCCGGTACCGCCCGCACCAGATAAGTACGGTCGCCGAATTCTTCGATGGAGAATCCGAAGTCGGCCAGTTCACCGTAACACTCCTTAAAAATCGAGTCCTGCCGCGGCGTCACCTCGAAGGTCGCCGGCTCCAGCAGTCCCTGCACCTCGGGTCGTCGCTGCTCCCGCTGCTCCCTGACTTTGTCAAATCGAACCCGCTCGTGGGCGGCATGCTGGTCGACGAGGTAGAGTCCGTCGGGTCCCTCGGCCACGATATAGCTGTTCATGACCTGTCCCACGACCCTCAGCACCGGCAGCGACGCCAGCAGAGGTTGAGCCACATCAGACGGGAAAGTCGGGCGTCCCTCACCCTCCGGCAGCGTCCAGAGCTGCCGACTGTGGGCTGTCGATGGTTTATAGGGAGCGGCCACCTCCTCGATTTTCGGCACGGGCATCTGCGCCACCAGGGCCTGTCGCACCGCCCTCTGGACGGCGCGGAAGACCTCGGACTCGTTGCGGAACTTCACCTCGCTCTTGGCGGGATGGATATTAACATCGATGTCCGGTGGGGGAATCGAAATGTCGAGAACGGCCACCGGGTGTTTCCCCGTCATGAGGAGTCCCTGATAGGCCTCCTCGACGGCATACGAGAGGAGTCGACTGCTCACCCAGCGTCGATTTATAAAGAAACTGAGGTAGCCGCGACCGGCCCGGCCGAGCTCCGGCGAGCCGACCATCCCGGTTACTTTAACCGGCGAAGGGGCTGGCCCGCCTGACCACTCCCCTTCCGGTTGATTAACCGGCAGCATCTTGCCGGCCGTCGCCACGCCGTAAACATCGATAATACCGTCGAGCAGTCGGCCCCGCCCCGATGTCCTCAGCTTCTCCCTGCCGTCGACCGATAATGTGAAGGCAACCTCCGGGTAGGCCAGGGCGTACTGGCTGACGACGTCGGCCACGCGACCACTCTCCGTGGCCAGGGACTTCAGAAACTTCAACCTGGCCGGCACTTTGCGGAACAGGTTGCTCACGGTGACGGTCGTTCCCCGGGGGCGCGCCCGGCTCTTATTTTGAGTGATAGCACCGCCTTCCAGGCTGATAGAAGTTCCCACCGACTCCCCTTCGGCGCAGGTGAGCACCTCCACCCGGGCCACGGCGGCGACGCTGGGCAGCGCCTCGCCGCGAAATCCCAGACTGCCGATATTCTGTAAATCGGATGGACTTCTAATCTTGCTGGTGGCATGACGCTCGAAGGCCAGTTCTACCTGGTCGGATGGAATCCCCCCGCCGTTGTCGTTGACCCGTATAAAGCTTACCCCTCCTCCCCTTATCTCCACCACGATTTGACTGGCGCCGGCATCCAGCGCGTTCTCCACCAGCTCCTTCACCACCGAAGCCGGCCTCTCCACCACCTCGCCGGCGGCAATCTGGCCTACCGTTTCTTTATCGAGGATTTTTATTGACATCTTACCGAAATCTTACACGTTTCCGTGTATTTTGTCAAGGGTCTCTTTAGGTTTAATAATACTTTCTTTGAAGTTTAATCGTTTCTTCTTGGTGAGTCAAAGGGGGGTTTCCTGCTGTTGTCATTGCGAGGAGCGTAGCGACATGGCAATCTCTATTTCACTTCGGCAAATGATTTTTGGTGACCTATCCCCCTGACCCCCTTCCCTTGGTTATTGGTGAAGGGAAGGGGGAAATTAAGAAAGAGGGGCTGCCGCCCCTCTTAGACGCCCTAATATCTTGAACTAGAATTTAAAAGTGGTAGAATAGGGTATGTTTTGTATGTTCCTACGTTATTGGTGGCTGGTAATAAAGACAGCGTTGCGAGGCTCAGTTGTATTTCTAGGCTTTTCACACCTATCCAGATTCGCTATCGCATTGGCGTTATTTGTGGTAGCAGTTGCAATACTTCAGGCAATCGGGGGTAGGACTCAGATGGAGGATGAAATCAGGTGGGGGATTGCTACACTAATTGCAGCTGGGGCCTTTTTTATTCCTACCTTTATCGTGAATTTGCTATACGCTCCCGCTAAAATTGATAGAACTAAGCAAGATAATATTAAGAGGATGGAAGAGATAACGGCTAGTTACAAGGCTAATACGGCTATTTCAGATGGGCTTGCAAGCTTGTACAAAACATTAAGCTCCTTGCTGGCTGAGAAGATTACAAGTGCAGAGAAACTTAAAGACTGGGAGAGGCGGAGGGAAGAATGGTGGGGCTCAGCGACAACCTTCATACGCCAAAACATTTCGCTTTCTGAAAGCGTTTTGTTTAGTTCTGTTTCTATTGAAATTCCCTCAAACGTAACTACTACTTTTCAAAACGAATACAACCAAAAGCACCACGATGGATTAATGGCTCTAAAACAACTTAGTCAGAGACTAGCAGAGCTTATGATTAAATACGATAAAGCGATTGATTCAGGCGATTAGTGTCTTGTATTCGATATTCTCAGACCGAATTAGTTTAAGGATTGTATCCCTAAACAGATATGGATTCTCGTGGTTATTAAACCGCCATTCTATTTTTTGTTTAGGGGAGCGGGGGATTATACTACGGGCTAAGCCGCAGATGATGCTGGGCGGCAGGGTGGGAATAGATAACAACGAGGGGTGGAGTGGTCTGGATTCCCGCTTTCGCGGGAATGACAACATAGAAAAGGCTGAAATGGCGATAAATCAAGATTGCTTCGTCGCTGCGCTTCCTCGCAATGACAGGTATGGCGGGTGGATAAGGGGAG
The DNA here is from genome assembly GCA_034430675.1 of Dehalococcoidales bacterium. GTDB lineage: Bacteria > Chloroflexota > Dehalococcoidia > Dehalococcoidales > RBG-16-60-22 > JAFGPF01. The sequence continues at coordinate 9,966 of DAOUEB010000066.1, read as the reverse complement.
GCGGGGCAATTACACCTTCTCTATCTTGGCAAAGCTCAGTAAAAACCTCTTCACACCCACCCCGTCGAAAGCCACCACCACCTCGGCGTCGTTCTTGACGGTCTGATAGCTCACCACCACGCCCTCGCCGAACTGCTCGTGCCGAACGTGGTCGCCCGGCTTGAACTCGGCGACCCTGCCTTTAAGCTCTTCAGACTTATCTCTAGCCGCGGCGGTCGAATTCGCCCAGCTGTCCTCACCCTCCCAGACGCTGCTCGTGGTAATCAGATTCGACGGTATGTCCTGCAGAAATCGGGAGGGGCGGTTGACGGCACTGGAGCCCATCAGGTGGCGGCGGAAGGCCCGCACCAGGTACACCCGCTTCTTCGCCCGGGTAATACCCACGTAGCAAAGTCGCCTTTCCTCCTCAAGCTGGGCGGGGTCGTCAATCGACTTAAAGTGAGGCAGGATACCATCCTCCATGCCGACGATGAACACCACCGGGAACTCCAGCCCCTTGGCCTGATGCAGGGTAATCAGGGTCACGGTCTCGACCTTTTCTTCAAGGTCGTCGACGTCCGAAACCAGCGCCACGCCCTCGAGAAAGTCGGAAAGACCTTCCAGCGGCTTTAAGTCGCGGGACTCCTGGACCACCCCACGCAGCTCCAGGATGTTCTCCCAGCGGTCCTCACCATCCACCAGTCCCGCCAGGTAGTGCCGGTAGCCGGAATTTTCGACGACGAGGTCGAACAGTTCGAGCAGGTTCAGCTCACGGCTTTTCTCGATGAAAGTTTCAATCATGACGGCGAAACCAATCAGCACCTTGACCGTCCTCGAACTGAAGGGTAAATCGGCACTGGAGTCCTCCGACTCCGCCAGCAACTGCAACGCCCGGTACTCGGGGACACCCTGCGAGCGCGCCCACCCGGTAAGCTCGTCCAGACTGCGCTGGCCGATGCCGCGCTGGGGGACGTTGATAATACGCAGCAGGCTGACAGAATCGCAGGGATTCTGGATAAGGCGGAGATAAGCGATAATATCCTTAACCTCGCGTCGCTCGTAGAACCGGGTCCCCGCCACCAGCTTGTAGGGCATGCCGTAGCGGATAAAGGTCTCCTCCAGGACTCTCGACTGCGCATTGGTGCGGTACATCACGGCACAGTCGCCCGGCTTGACCTCGCCCCGACTCACCAGATTATCGATTTCGTTGACGACGTACTGGGCCTCTTCCTGCTCGGTGTAGGTCTCGATGACGGCGGCAGGCATGCCCGGCTCGTTTTCCGTCCACAGGTCCTTGGGCTTGCGGTTTCGATTGGCCGAAATGACGTGGGAAGCCGCCTCGAGAATCAACTGCGTGGAGCGGTAGCTCTGCTCCAGCAGCACCACCTTGGCATCGGGGTAGTCCTTCTCGAAATTCAGGATATTGCGCAGGTCGGCCGACCGCCACGAGTAAATAGACTGGTCGGGGTCGCCGACGACGCAGATGTTGTGGTACTTCCCCGCCAACTGCTTCGTCAACTCGTACTGGACGAGGTTGGTGTCCTGGAACTCGTCCACCTGAATGTGCAGGTAGCGCGACTGGTATCTCTCCAGAAGCTCTTTATCCTGCCGGAAGAGGAGCACCGTCTTCATCAGTAAATCGTCGAAGTCGAGGGCGCTGCTTTCGGTCAGCAGCTTCTGGTAGTGTTCGTAGACGCGCTGCACCACCTCTTCGAAATAGCTGCGTCCGTGCTGGAGAAATTCGGCCGGCCCTATCATCCGGCTCTTGGCGGCGGTAATGGCCGACTGAATCGCCCGCGGGGCGTACTGCTTGGGGTCGAGTCCAATCTCCTGGAGGCTTTTCTTTAACAGGCTTATCTGGTCGTCGTCGTCATAAATAGTAAATTGGGAGTCGATACCGATGGCTTTACCATCAATCCGCAAAATACGGGCACAGATGGCGTGGAAAGTGCCCAGCGTCAGGTCCTTGACCAACCCGCTGACGAGCTTCTTAAGTCGCTCCTCCATCTCGCGGGCGGCTTTATTGGTGAAGGTTACCGCCATGATGCGGCGGGGGTTGACGCCGCAGCTGCGTACGAGGTAGGCGACACGGTGGGTAATGACGCGGGTCTTGCCGCTGCCGGGTCCAGCCAGGATGAGCACCGGCCCGTCGATAGCTTCTACGGCTTCTTTCTGGGCGGGATTAAGGCCGGCGAGGATATCCATATCTAATTATAGCATTTATGGCGGTATGGAGGCCATGAAAGGAAAATCAGTTTCACAGAAGCGAATACCTGGGCGCGAAAAAAGTAATATTGATAAATCGTTCTGGTTTATTGTTTAATGTTCCCAGAGTTTATTTTAGCGAAATGAATAGATTAACTCTATGGTTCGTTTTATTTATTGTGGCTGCTGTATACGGCGCCTTCATGGAGTGGGCAATGGGGTCTATATGGGACATAGTAGGGAAATGCCCGTATGTATATCCAGACTCGCCTATAACTTATTCATCTTTTATCATGATGCCCGTATGGGGGCTGGCTGGAATTCAAGCTGTAGTAATATAAGGCGTAGAAAGCCGACAATGCTTCTATGGCTTCTCGGGCTGGTAGTTCTTACCGTTGTTTTGGTGGTTATATTAGCCTCAATATAGAACGTGATGGTTTCTGGGCGGGATTAAGCTCGGCGAGGATATCCATCAATTAAATTATAGCATTTATGGCGGGGTGGAGACTATAACACGGCAATTGAGAGGTAAATTGCCTGTTAGAGCAAAAAGGGCAGCAGCCACCGCTATCAAAACGGCTTCAGTGCCCTTTTTCACACCCGTCATCTTCACCCACCGGCCCGTTATCGTTTCAGCGCACGCTTGGGAGGTCTTACGACGATTATGGGAATGTCGGTATCCAGCTGCAATACTTTGTAGGCAACACTACCTATGGGCGAAAGCCCGACCCCCGTGCGCCCGTGTGACGACATGGCAATCATATCCGCGTGCATTTCTTCGGCTACCCTGACAATCTGATTCGGGATATCACCAAATTCCACTCTCACGCGAACTTTGATGCCCGCGCTCGTCTGTGTCTCCCCGGTGGCGTTCAGATATTCCATGAATTTTGTTTTGATGTTCTCATAATCTTCCTTCTGAAAGTAAACGTCGAAAGACTCGTCGCGGATAGAAACGCTCTGGGAAAATGGCGATAAGATGTGCAATAAGGTGACTTCTACGTCAACGTCTTTTGACAGCTTCGAGAGCAGGTCCTTCATAAACTGCAGGGCAGATTCACCGACTTCCGAGCCATCCAGTGGAATTAGTATTCTTTCGTACACTTTGCCTCCTCGGTAATTTTTTCGGTATCAGGTGAGTCCATTATAAACCTATGTGTGCTTTTGTCAACACTCCAGGCTTGCGTCTGTTTATTTAAGCCGGTAAAACAGGCAGTCCATTTTAATTCCGCCCGTGGCTCTGGATAACGTTACCTCCACAGAAAAATGTGGTAAAATCATCAGGGGCAGAGTATCATTCGCGGTCCCGGTTTCATCAACGCCGGAGCGGCGATAAACGGAGGTAGAAGCTGTGGTACGTTTAAGACCGCCTGAATTTCATCCCGTGCTGCTCGTCATAGACATGCAGAACGGCTTCTGCTCAAGCGGAGGTTCCTACGAAAAGTATGGCGGCAGCATCGGGGCCGACCTCGAAGCCTATAGAAAGATTATACCGGACATCGTACGGTTAGTAGCTGCGTGCCGCGAAGTGGGAATACGCATATTCTATACACAGCAGGTCAGAGAGGAATCCGGGATAGACCTTTTTACGAGACTGCACCGTGTCGTACCCGAGCGGAGGGCGGAGTTCCTGAGGATACCGGCGTGTATCAGGGGAACGTGGGACGCCGAGATAATCGACGAACTGGCGCCAATGAAAGGCGACCATATTGTTTTGAAAAGGAGAGATTCCGCCTTCCAGGATACCGAGCTCGACCTCTGGCTGAGGAGCATCCACGCCGATACCATTATATTTACCGGCGTGGATACCGTCATCTGCGTGGAAAACACGCTAACAGATGCCTTTAATACAGGATATGACGTCATACTGGTGGAAGACGCCACCGCGTCCTCCTGGCCGAAGATAGGCCAAGCTACGATAAAAAAGGTGGCCGGTTCCTATGGCTGGGTCACCAAGACCGACCGGCTTATAGAGTTATTGCACTCCTGCAAGACCAGAGCCGGAACGTTCCAGTTCACTATGGACTAATTTCAATCAAACTTACCCGTCACCGAAGGGTTTTATCGAGGAGGTGGTTGCCATGAAACGTATATTGTGTCTGGCAGTCGGTTTACTGCTGGTTATTATTGTCATCGGAGCGACCGGCTGCGACAGCTTATCGCCGCCTTCCCGCACGACCTCCAGCGGCGTTATCTCCGGCCAGAACACCGGCATCTGGGTAAGCGGTATCGGGGAGATAACCGTTACCCCGGATATAGCCGTACTGACGCTGGGCGTGGAAGCGCAGGCCGATACGGTAGACCAGGCGCAGGATGAGGCATCATCAGCCATGAATGCCGTCGTCAGCGAACTCGACTCCCGTGGCGTCGCCGATAAGGATATCCAGACCCTGTATTTCCGAATTTACCCCGTGAGGGACTGGGCGCCGGAAAGAGGCGAGGAAGAGCTCGTCGGCTACCGGGTGACCAATATGGTGACGGTCAGGGTCAGGGAAGTTGACGATACCGGCACTATCATCGATGCCGTCGCCAGAGTCGGGGGCGACTACATCAGAATCGACAATATAAGCTTTACGGTGGACGACCCGACCCCCTACCAGAAAGAGGCCAGAGAAAAAGCCCTGGCTGATGCCCGCGAAAGAGCCGAGCAGATAGCCGATACCGCCGGTATCCGGCTGGGCGAGCCCACCTACATCAATGAGAGTGGCAGTTATTACCCGACTACCCGCCAGATATCCTACGGTATGGCAGTTCCAGCGCCGATGCCAGAAGCCGCGGCATCAATAAGCCCGGGAGAAACGGTGATAACCATCCTGGTGCAGGTGGCTTATAGTATCAGGTAATTATATAATATAAACTATCTACGTGACTGCGCTATGTAGAAATGAAGGAGGGAATGAATTATGGCGATTATCGATTTCGGAGGGACAAAAGAAGAAGTAATCACGCGGGAAGAGTTTCCCATGAAAAAGGCCCGCGAGGTACTCAAGGATGAAACAATTGCCATCATAGGATACGGCGTCCAGGGCCCCGGGCAGTCGTTAAATATGAAAGATAACGGCTTCAATGCCATTATCGGGCAGTCGAAGCAGTTCATGGAGGACTGGAATCGGGCCGAGAAAGACGGCTGGACGCCGGGGAAAGACCTGTTCGAGATAGAGGAAGCCGTGCAACGCGGCACGATTATCGAGATGCTGGTTACGGACGCAGCCCACAAAGTTATTTGGCCCGTCGTCAAGAAGAACCTGAATCCGGGTGACGCCATTTTCTTCTCGCACGGGTTCTCGATTGTCTATAAAGACCAGACCGAGGTCATTCCCCCGGACAACATCGATGTCATCATGGTGGCCCCCAAGGGTTCGGGGACATCGCTGCGCCGCAACTTCCTCTCGGGAGCAGGTATCAACTCCAGCTTCGCCATCCACCAGGATGCCACCGGCAGAGCCAGAGAACGCTGTATCGCCCTGGGGATTGCCATAGGCTCCGGCTATCTCTTCCCGACCACGTTCGAGAATGAAGTCTACAGCGACCTCGTCGGCGAGCGCGGCATACTGATGGGGGCGCTGGCGGGCGTCATGGAAGCGCAATACGACACCCTTCGCAAGCACGGGCACAGTCCCAGCGAAGCCTTTAACGAGACTGTTGAAGAACTGACCGAAAGCCTTATCCGTCTCGTCGCCGAGAACGGCATGGACTGGATGTACGCCAACTGCTCGGCGACCGCCCAGCGGGGCGCCCTGGACTGGAAGCCCCGGTTCAAGGAAGCGGTTATGCCGGTCTACAAGGAGCTTTACGAGAGGGTCGCCTCCGGCGCGGAGACCCGCCGCGTCATCTCCGAATGCGGCCGGCCGGACTACAAGAGCCGCCTGGGTAAAGAGCTGGATGCTATGGGCAACTCCGAGATGTGGCGGGCCGGCAAGGCCACCCGTGATTTACGCCCCAAGGAAGAGGCCAAGAGCGACCTGAAATCGGCCAGGGGGACGGGGGGAAGACAAACGAATTAATAGATATTCCATTATTGTCATTGCGAGCGAAGCGCGGCAATCTCAATCATTGTCTTCACACTAAGCTGGAGATTGCCACGCCTGCGTGCCATAACGCACTTCGGCGTGCAGGCACGTCGCTACGCTCCTCGCAATGACGGCGATTATATTGCGTTTACCTTATGACAAGTGTTAGAATGACAGTAAGCAGGGTGCGTTCTGTCAAGAGGTAAGGCGTGTTTACCGGAATTATCGAAGAGGTAGGTAGTGTTGTTTCCGCTCCGGCGGGAAAGCTGGTCATTGCCGCCAGCCGGGTCCTCAAGGGGATGCAGTCCGGCGGCAGTATCGCCGTCAATGGCATCTGCCTGACGGTAACCGAATTTAGCGAAAAGGCTTTCTCCGTGGACATTATGCCGGAGACCCTCAAGCGCACCAACCTCGGACAGCTCCACGCCGGAGACAGGGTCAACCTGGAAAGGCCGCTGGGGCTGGGCGGCGAAATAGGCGGCCACCTAGTGCAGGGCCATATCGACGACACCGGCAGGGTAGACTCGATTACCACAGGAGGCGAGGCGGTGCTGATGAGATTCGAAGCGGCTCCCGAGGTGATGCGCTATATCGTACCCAAGGGCTTTATCGCCGTGGACGGAACGAGCCTGACGGTGGTCGATAAAGACGCCACCTCCTTCTCGGTCTCCATCGTCGGTTACACCCGACAGAACACGATTCTGGCCGATAAAAAGGTAAGTGATACGGTCAACCTGGAGGTGGATATCATCGGCAAATACGTGGCCGAGTTTGTCAAGCCGCAGACTACCGGCATCACCGCAGAATTTTTACAGGAGCATGGTTTCACGGTAAACTGACCGCCCGTGCTACGTTAGGAGAAATACAAAATGGGACTGGCAACTATTCCGGAAGCTATCGAAGATATCAAAGCAGGCAAGTTCGTCATCGTTGTCGACGACGAAGACAGGGAGAACGAAGGCGACCTGGTCATGGCCGCCGAGAAAGTTACTTCCGAAGCCATCAACTTCATGGCCGTGCACGGTCGCGGTCTTATCTGCATGCCCGCCACCGGCAAGCGGCTGGACGAACTCAATATACCCATGATGGTAAGCAATAATACCTCCACCTTCGGCACGGCCTTCACGGTATCGGTCGAAGCCAAACAGGGGACAAGCACCGGCATCTCGGCGGCGGACAGGGCACAGACGGTTAAGGTTATCATCGACCCCGAGACCAGGCCCGAGGACCTGGTGATGCCGGGGCACATGTTCCCCCTGCGCGCCAGGGACGGCGGCGTCCTGGTACGCGCCGGACAGACCGAGGCCACCGTTGACCTGACCAGGCTGGCCGGACTTTCCCCCGCCGGCGTCTGCTGCGAAATTATGAACGAGGACGGCACCATGGCACGCATGCCCCAGCTGGAGATAATCGGCGAGAAATTCGGACTAAAAATCGTCAGCGTGGCCGACCTTATCGCCTACCGCTTCCGCCACGAAAAGCTGGTACACCGGGTGGCCGAGGCCAAACTGCCCACGCCTTACGGAGAGTTCACGGTGATAGCCTATAAGAGCCAGACCGGCCTCGACGAACACCTGGCCCTGGTGATGGGAGACCTGGCCACGGATGAACCGGCGCTGGTGCGAGTGCACAGCCAGTGCCTTACCGGCGAGGTATTCGGCAGCCTGCGCTGCGACTGCGGTGACCAGATTAAGATGGCCATGCAGGCTATCGCTAAAGAAGGCCGGGGCGTCCTGCTCTACATGAGACAGGAAGGCAGGGGCATCGGCATCCACAACAAGATTCGCGCCTATGCCCTCCAGGACAAGGGGATGGACACCGTGGAAGCCAATATATTCCTGGGTTTCGACCCCGACCCACGCGACTACGGTACCGGCGCCCAGATACTGGCTGAGCTCGGCCTGCACAATATCCGGCTGCTCACCAACAACCCGAAGAAGAGAGTCGGCCTGGAGAGCTATGGACTGAACGTTACGGAGACAGTGCCGGTTATCACCCAGCCGAACCGGTATAACCGCCGCTACCTCCAGACGAAACAGAAAAAAATGGGGCATCTCTTGAAGGTTTCCGATGCCGATAGCGATTAAAAAATTGCAGAAAATTGGCTTCTCTTAGAAGTATCATATTCTGCCAGATGAATAGAATCAAACTAAGGAGATGGCTATGAGCGAGAATTTTGAGGGCAATTTACTGGGAAAGGGACTGAAGTTCGGGCTGGTTGTCTCACGTTTTAATGAGTTCTTCAGCAAGAAGCTGCTCGAAGGGGCGCAGGACGCACTGCTTCGCCACGGCGTCAACGAAACCGATATTGAAATCGCCTGGACGCCCGGTTCATTCGAGATACCACTGATTGCCCAGAAAATGGCCCAGTCGAAGAAGTACGATGCCGTCATCTGCCTGGGAGCCGTGATCCGCGGCAGCACGCCCCACTTCGACCATATCGCGGCCGAGGTCACCAAGGGCATCGCCAAGGTCAACCTGGACACCGGCGTGCCGGTTATCTACGGGGTCATCACCACCGATACGCTGGAACAGGCTATCGAGCGCTCCGGAACGAAATCCGGCAACAAGGGCTTCGATGCCGCGGTAAGCGCCATCGAGATGGCCAACCTGGTTAAAGCTATCGGTTAAACGGCAGGAGTAGCGGTAATACTCAGTCCGTCACACCAGCACAGACGGGCGGGGCACGGTCGGCCCAGGGCTTCGCTTTCTCCATCTGCCCGGCCAGACGGAGGCCGTCATATTTGTCGTAGTCACCAAAACCGGCGGTCATAAACGTGCTCCTAACCCGATAGATATAATCGGATGTAAACCTTGGAGTTAATCCCAAGATTTCCGTTAGACAGGCCCTGGAAAAGAGGAGAAAGAGCGAGGGTAATGAGCCGGGGCTTCAAAATAGTGTGATTGTGAGACTGTATTAGTCGGTAACCTTGTAAACAGTATCGCCCGTCCTCACCCTATCAGGGACCTTAATACCCACGGAATCGCCCTTCTTGGCCTGATTGACGTTGGCATTATCAATCTGCATCGAGGCAATTTCCATCTCGATATCCGTGGTATGTCCCTGGATGTGAATCTTGTCCCCTACTTTCAGCGTCCCGGTCATGTCAATTCCGGCGACTACCGGGTGGGCAAAGAAATCACTCACCTTGCCGACTGCTTTCTCAGTCATTTGAATTCCCTCCTCTTCGATTAATACCGGGTAAACCGATACTTCGTATTCAGGATTATACCCCTCAATATTCCATAAATCAACATGGCTGCTCATCCAGCCATTTTGCAGTTGGTTAATAACCTTACCTCACCCCCTTAATCCCCCTCTCGAAGACAATCCTTGCAAAGGTATGAGGTCAGAAATTCCCCATCTTACTCGGGTTTTCCTTTTTTCATTAGGATTCAGCCGATTCAAGCCCTTATCCACTAACCTTTTAGTAATCGAGGCCATGCTTCTCCCAAGTTCTCCAGCTATTTCTCCAGGCTGCATTCCTTCATGACAATAAAGCTCAAGCCGTTCATCATCTTCATGAGTCCATGGCTGCCACCGATTAGAACCTCTTGTCCGACAGACGAGTTGAAATATCCTTAAGCCGTATCACCCGTCCGGTCTGTATGGCGTCAAATCCGTACTTGTTCCGGATGCGGTCGATGGCTTTATTCAATTCCTCCAGCTTCCGGGCGGAAGGAGCGAATAGCGTCGCCTGCCGGCTCGCCTCCACCAGGTTAGACACGCCGATACCGACCAACCGCACCGCCTGTATTTCCATCGCCAGTG
>DAOUEB010000065.1:0-16719 GCA_034430675.1 Dehalococcoidales bacterium | reverse complement strand
AACTCCTGGCCCGCTACTTTGCGGTAGCGCATGGTGGTGCCGATACTGGCGTGCCCGAGCCACTCCTGCAGCATCCTAATGCTGTCGGTAGAGTCGTCCCGCTGCACAGCCATAACGGCAAATCCATCCCTCAAGCGGTGCGGGCTGATACCACGTAGCCTGCCTGTTTCCGGGTTTTGAAGGCTGCCGAGCCCTGCCTTTTCGGCGCAAGTACGGACTATCTGCCAAGCCCGGTGTCTATTTACGCCGAAGATAAGCTGTTTCTCGCCGAAGGACACCGGCCCTCCCCGGTCAATGTAGCCCTTGAGCACCTCCAGCGTCTCCCCGTCCACGGGCAGCGTCCTCAGCCGGCGGCGCTCGCTCTCTCGAGCCACCGCCTCCTGCACCTCGAACCCGCATTTGGGGCAGAACTGGTGTGAGCGACCGAGGCGGGATGAGCAATGCGGACAGGAGAGCTTCAGTCGGGTCTTCAAGTGCTGGATTGTTACCGTACCCTGGTGGAAGTCAATGTCCTGCACGGTGAGACCCAGGGCTTCGGAGATGCGACAGCCAAGACGGTATAGCAGGCGAATCAACAATCTGTCTCTCAGGTTAGTTGTCGCCTTCTCCATCAGAGTTATCTCCTCTGGTTCAACATAAGCTTTCATTTGTGGGCGCTTCCAGAGAATCCTTGATTTGGCGCTTAGCCTCGAGGTATCTGCGCTTCATGGTATCCCGGCTAACATACTCACCGGTCAACTTGCGATATACTTCTGCCATCCTCGACCAGCCGAGATTCTGGTCGTCGCGGGGATGCTCCGGGCGGTATTGACAGCCGATTTGCTGCCCATCGGCGCTCCACCCAGGACAGAGAAGACCGGGAGTTCGCTGCTGTGCTTTACTGAAACCTAAGTCAGCCAGACGCTTTTTGCCCAGGACTGACTCGTAGCCCCTTTCCCGAATGACCTCAATGGAGATGCCCGATGCCTGGAGATGCTCCAGGTGGTGTTGTAGGAGCTCCGGTACTTCGCTAGAAAAAGGCGCTTGACCTTTGCCTTGTCTTGGAGTATTACGTATAGAAGTAGAGTGGTCCATGTCTCAGCCTCTCCCTTCCTAAAGAAGCTCCGGGTTCAGCACCCCGGAGCTTTCTTCATTCTTTTGGATACAAATTGTTTCCTCCGCCTTCGTCTAACCATCTCAGAAACCTATGCTTGGGAATGACGATTTTTCTAGAGGATATGCGAATTGACGGAATGGTGCCCTGCGCCAGAGCAGAATAAAGCACGCTCCTCGAAATTTTTAACAGCTTACGCACCTCTTCTGGCGTTAAAACGAGGGACTCACTGCTGTTTTCCACTACTGCTCTCCTCTTTAGCTTGACTAAGGCGCTCTCTCTTACCCGGGTATTCCCTCAAAGGTGTAGACAACCCCCTCGAAGTTATCAAATTGTGCTACTGCTCTAAATTGCTCCAGGAACCCCCTAATGGTTAGTCCGCGCTTTTCTGCTTCTCTCTCTATAACTACCCTGGGGATTGACACAACAATATTCAGGCCGTCCTCGCCAAGAGATCGCATTTTGTACCGTCGTTTGTAAGCATCTTTGATCTCAGCCACAGCATCCCCTTGACAGCTTATCCAACTGCTTGTACAATAGAACATAGTAACAACAGGTGTCAATAGTGATAATCGATGAATAAATACTCTTATATATGTACATAATCGTACACTTATTAGTAGCGTCGGTGGTGAAACTGTCACGAAATGAGGAGGTATCAAAAAATGGCAAGACACAAAGGTAGTCGGGTGACTGATGACCAAGCCAGGCGCATGGTCGAGCTCCACCGTCAAGGCGAGTCGATTTCAGCTATAAGCCGGGCCATCGGGTGCCACCGTCAGACGGTCAAGGCCTATCTAGCAGGACGGCGAGAAGATATCCTCACTGACGAAATTAAAAAGCAACTACTAACAGATATGCACCAGAAGCATCTGGATGACCTAACCCAATTTGCGGCTTCCTTGGTAGGTCGTCTCACTATACCCGATTCACCTACTGAGGACCGGAATGTTGTAGCAGTACTTGATACTCTATTGCCCAAGGATTTGCCGCAGGGGCTTCATTCGGCTTCTCGAGAGGCAAGGAGAAAACAGCGGCAGACGGAGCGCCAGAACAAAATACTTTTTGAGTCCCTTCGACAGCATACCGGTGGAAAAGGTTGGTGGCAGGCCTTCGAGGAGTGGCAACAGGCTTGGGGTACCTGTGTTAGTGCTCTTGCAGAAATCAGAAAAGGAGCCCCCAAAGTGGTGGAGGATTTTATGAACCAACAAAAAGCAAATCTTAAAGAAGAGGTTGAGAAAGTAACCGGAAAAGAGGATGCTCTAGAAAGGATAGTCGATGTGGTGCTTTGGCCAGCATGGGAAGTTGCCACGGCTAGCAATCCCGAGGAGGAGCTTGAGCGTCGGAAGTTTCGAGTTCTACCAGATGCCCAGCAGTTTAGAGTTATAACTGGCAGTTATGATTTAAGACTCATATTTAGTGAAACTGAGGCTGCGCTGGCTCAAGAGGTGGCAACGGTGTGTAACCTTGCGCTCCAAAACTTGTACCCGCGATACATGGCCGACGAGATACAGGGGATGCGTCACAGGATGGATGAAAAAATTGAGGAGATTGATGATGCTTTGGACCCATTCGTACTGCGCCCCCTATTAGTTCGCACGCGGTGCGAGTTGTGTCCTGTATAAATGATACAGGAAATATGCGAAGAAACTAAAGAAAGGAGATAGCAATGAGAGGACACATTCGGCAGAAGTCTAGAGGTTCCTGGCAGATCACCATAGACACCGGCATCGGTCCGGACGGTGAGCGCCACCGTCATTTCGAGACGGTACATAGCAGCCGGAAATCCGATGCACAGAAGCGCTTGACTGAGCTGCTAGCCAGCCTGGACAAGGGTGTCTATACACCGCCAGGACGGCTCACCCTGGCAGAGCACCTTCACAACTGGCTGGAAGGCTATGTCAAGACTAACTGCTCGCAGCGCACGCTTGACGGCTACCAGTCCATTATAGACTGCCACTTGATACCAGGACTCGGACATATTCAACTGAAACAACTTCAGCCCCGGGTAATTCAGGCATATTATGGCAAGGCAGTCCAGCACCTATCGGCCCGCACCGTCCACCACCAGCACCGCGTGTTGTCTCAAGCCCTGAAATATGCGGTAAGGCAAGGGTATCTCGGTCATAACCCCTGTGACCTGGTTGACGCACCATCCCCTAGAAAGAAGCTTATGCGGACACTGACGCCCTCAGAGGTTGAAGTCCTACTTGATACGGCAAAGGATAGCTATTACTACCCGGTAATCTATACCGCCGTGTCCACTGGACTGAGACAAGCTGAATTACTGGGTTTAAGGTGGCGAGACATAGACCTGTACATGCTCTCAATATCGGTTAGCCAGGTGCTATATAAGCGTGGCGGTTTGTGCCAGTTTAAAGAGCCAAAGACAGCCCACAGCCGGCGGCGGGTCGCCATGACGCCCAAACTGGCATTATTCCTGAGAGACTACCAGGCTGACAGGGAAAGGCTTTACCACCAGTTAGGGAGAGAGGTTGCCTTGGACGACCTTGTGTTTGCTTCGGTGGAAGGGAAGCCCTTAGACCCCGGCGTGGTAAGCCATAACTTCAGCCGAATGGCAAAGAGGGCTGGACTGGGCGCTGTCCGCTTCCACGACTTGAGACATACCTTTGCCAGCCTTATGTTACTGCGCGGCGCAAAGCCAAAGGTAATCTCTGAGGCGCTGGGACACGCCAGCGTGGGCTTTACAATGGACGTCTATTCTCATATCATAGAGGGTATGCAGGCCGATGCTATGGCGCTACTGGATGAAGTGCTGCCGGAAGGGGTGGTCAAAAATTCCGTCGCCAAAATGTCGCCAATAGTAGACATAAAGTCCCGTAAAAACTGAAAATTAGCTTCACATGCCAGCGTAGCTCAGTGGCAGAGCAGCGGTTTCGTAAACCGCTTGTCGTGGGTTCGACTCCCTCCGCTGGCTCCAGTTTTTGTAGCTAAAAACCCTGATTTGATAATTTATAAATCGGGGTTTTTATGTTTTTGCTAATCTTTTGCTAATCCTGTATTTGTAGATAAATAATTAGGGACAATAGATTTCATGTTCAGTGATATGAGGACGGTTACCAGGATATTCGGTTTTAATCGTTAGTTTATTATGGCCGGTTGTTTGACAGTCTAAATAATAGGTTATAAGTGATTCTGAATTAACGCCGAGGTTAGATGATTCGGTTTGTTGCTCGCTGAACATATTATAATACTCTTTACCATCATATTCATAATATTGTCGATTAACACCTCCCTGTCCAGAAATAGGGATGAAGTGCATTGACAACTGACTAAGGACTTTACAAATTTAAATCACAGAGTTAAAATAAACTAAGTAATGAGTTTGATAGAGAAATGTATTATTAGGCCGTTTAGAAATTGGTGGTTAATCTTGGCCTAAATCTTTTAGAGGTTTTTCAAAACCGAGAAACTAATTCTTTAATCAAGTTTTCATTATTATTCCTCATTTTTGAGGAGTTTTGCAACTTAACAACAGCATAATCAGCGGTTAAAGGCACTATTACCCGTGAAGCTTGAAGCTAAGCCAACTTTTCAAGGTTCTCTAAGCTCTTACTGGGCATGGCACGGGATGTGGTCTGGTAGGCTTCTCCACTATCACAGCTCCAATTCTCTTTGTGGTAAACCAGAATACTTATCCTTGACCAGGGGATGGATAAAAGACCAGTCGATACTATCAAAGATGGCTTTAATAGGGTCATTGGGTTTTAGTTTAAGCGAAGCCTCATAGGTGGTGAAAGTAAGCTGATTAGCTGTTCTCATAGAATGGCCCTCCTGCCATATGGCTAATTTTAGCATGTAGCTGGGGGTGAAGGAAGAAAAAGAAGGCTGCAAAGCCCTAAGTTTGAAGCTAAAAATAGGACTTTTGGAAATTAAACAGCCGCCGTACCAGAAAGGAGGTGATGCATAATAGATTATAGGAAAGGAAATACCAGACATCATGAGGTTATCGATTAACCCATAATCAGGAGGTGATGAAAAAATGAAAAAAATACTATTAATCCTACTTTCAGTTGTGGTAATTGGTGCCATGTTGCTTAGCGGTTGTAGCGAACCGGAAGAACCGACTCCTACACCCACTCCCACACCGGCTCCCACACCGGCTCCTACACCGACTCCCACACCTACTCCAACACCCGAACCAACTGGACCAGTATCTGGTGGTATCTTAAGGGGCATAATAACAGCAGGTCCCTTGATGATGAGCTACCGCGGGCAGATGGGACCCGGTGACCACACCTATGTAATGCCTGCCGTGGAATACCTGGTAGAGCCCTATGTCGATGAAGCTGGCAACAGGGGCTGGATACCATTCCTTTGTGAATCCTACGACATAGACCCGGTGGGCAATACTTTCACGTTTAAGCTCAGGAAAGGTGTCAAGTTCCATGACGGCTCGGTAATGGATGCCGAGGTCGTAAAATGGAACTTCCAGCAGCAAATCGACAGTGGTTGGCTCCAGGATGCCGACAAGGTTGTCAGCATCGAAACTCCTGATGATTCTACTGTTGTTATTAATTTCACCGAGTATAGCAACCAGTATGAGTTTAACTGGGGCTGGACCGCTATATGGTCAATGGAAGCCTTCGAGAGCGCCGCGGGTGGAGACCTTGAGAAGGGCATCGAGTGGGCGGTCGACCACGTCGTCGGGACGGGCCCGTTCAAACTCAAGGAATACAAGCGTGATGTCAGCATTTCCTGGGAAAAGTTCAA
Source organism: Dehalococcoidales bacterium (assembly GCA_034430675.1). GTDB lineage: Bacteria > Chloroflexota > Dehalococcoidia > Dehalococcoidales > RBG-16-60-22 > JAFGPF01. The sequence continues at coordinate 10,892 of DAOUEB010000065.1, read as the reverse complement.
TGACTACTGGCAGGAAGGCAAACCCTACCTCGATGGCTTGGAGTTCCAGATTATAACCGAGGCAACAACAGCTTCGAGTCTGCTTCAGGCGGGTGATGTCGATTTGTGGTACCAGGGTCACTCAGCTCAGGACTGGGCTGAGCTGGCACCCAAGGGCTATATCGTTACAACCTACTGGCCGGGCTTACCCCAGGCTTTGTGGGGTAATACAGTGAACCCCGATTCTAAATGGCAGGACAAAAAGGTACGCGAGGCAATGGAATATGCTTTAGACAAGGCGGTAATGGCTGAAGCTCTTGGGCTTGGATATTATGTGCCAAGTGCACAAATAGCGCCCTCAACGGAATGGGGTTACATACCTGATTTACCCACCCGAGAGTATAATCCGGAGAAAGCCAAGCAATTACTGGCTGAAGCCGGCTACGGGGATGGCTGCCCGGTGACACTACTTATATCGTCAGTACCCGCCAATATCGATGCCGGTGAGGCCATCAAAGGATACCTCGATGCCGCCGGCTTTGAGGTAGAACTGGATATCGCCGACCCGGGCAGGTACTTCGGCAGTGTTTTCGGGATGGGCTGGGATGATGTGGTACAGATGTTCTACGGCATGGACGTCAATTACCTGGCAACCTACATGTCCTGGTTCAGCTCTGACCCCAAGTCCAACCTGGCCAGCTTCGAGAGGCCGCCCGAACAGATAGCAATGGACAAAGAGGCGGTACTGATAGTTAGCCCGGCAGACCAGCAGAAAATGACTGAGAAGCTCTGCCGCTATCTGTATGAAGAAGCCAGGGTCTGTCCTCTCTGGTGGACTCCCGCTGCTGCCGTAAGTCAGGATTACGTGCACCACGAAATCTACCGTCATGGTTTTATTCGGGTAGACTGGGAAAACGTCTGGATGGATCAGCACTAAAATACACGTCATAATTTGATTTAAATAGAGAAACCGGGTGGCTCGCATCGTCTCGGTGAACGAGCCACCCGGTGGCATGGTGTAACTAATGCTATCCTCCCTGTCATATACACACATATACACATGACAGCGTTAACATATGGTACGACGAAACAGTGTATCGATTTTGGTATTATTTTCGTATTATCATATAATTACTATAGAGGTATAGATCCGAAGTGACTGCATATATCATACGCCGACTGATAATGGCGATATTTATCCTAATTATAGTCACCCTCATTGTCTTTTTTATTATGCAATTATTGCCGGGTGACCCGCTGGTGATATTTCTGGGGCAGCAGGCCGGGACGGGTTCAATATCTCAGGAACAACTCGAGCAGCTTTATATCAGGTACGGGCTGGATAAACCCCTGATAGTCCAGTACTGGAACTGGATAACCGGTGTTGTGCAGGGGGATATGGGAGAATCCATCTATTACCATGAAGATGTCGGTACACTCCTGCTGGAGCGCTTCCCCGTTACCCTGGACCTGGGTATTAAATCGTTTATTTTATACAATATCCTCGGCATTGTCATGGGAATGATTGCCGCCCTGCGTCGGGGAAAATGGATAGATACTTTCGCGACCGTTGTATCGTATATCGGTGTATCTATTCCGGTATTCTGGCTGGGCTTAATACTCATCTATCTCTTCGGTCTGCGGCTCGAATGGTTCCCTATCGCCGGTTACACATTACCGACAGAAGACCTCTGGAAGAACCTCTATCAGTCGTTCTTGCCTGTTATCTGTCTTTCTCTAATGGGTTGGGCAGTAATCGCCCGTCAGACGCGCTCAAGTGTGCTCGAGGTTATATCGCAGGACTATGTTCGCACTGCCTGGTCCAAGGGTTTGACAGAGCGTGGCGTTATTTTAAAACACGTACTGAAAAACAGCCTCATCCCGGTAATTACACTAATGGGGATAGGGCTTGGTTTAATGTTTGGCGGTCAGGTATTTATCGAGCAAGTATTCGCTATTCCGGGTGTGGGCAGATTGTTGGTTGGCAGTGTCTTCGCTCAGGATTATCAGGTTGTGCAATCGGCTACTTTGATAATTGCAACTATAGTAATTCTGGTCAACTTGATTGTCGATATATCATACGGTTGGTTTGATCCCAGGATACGATACGGTTAGAAAGGTGTCATCGTTGACAGAAAAGAAAGTTATCGAAACCGGTATTTCTGAAGCGCCACCGCGTGTCGGCGAGTGGCAACGTTTTCAGAGAGTCTTTTTTCAACGAAAAGTGGTAATGTTCGGGCTTATCATATTAGTGTTGCTTGTCATCACCGCTATTTTCGCGCCTTTACTGGCACCCTACAATCCGACTCAGATAAGCATGAAGGAATCCTTACAACAGCCGAGCGGGACTCACCTTCTGGGCACGGACCTCCAGGGTAGAGATACCCTCAGCCGTCTTATTTACGGCTCGAGGACAGCTCTGGCGGTGGGGTTTGGCTCTGTGTTGATGGCGGGCGTGGTCGGCGTGGTACTGGGATTAGTAGCAGGATATTTCGGCGGGATAATCAACATGGTTATCATGAGAATCATGGACGCCCTGATGGGATTCCCGATGATTTTACTGGCCCTGGTCATCTCCGCAGTGCTCGGCAGCGGTCTTCTCAACGTTATCATCGCCCTGAGTGTGGCCACCCTGCCGGGATACGCCAGAGTTATGCACGCCCTGACTCTCACCGTCAGAGAAAACGACTATATCCTGGCGGAGCGGGCGATGGGCGCCAGTAATATGCGTATGATGTTCCAGCATATCCTGCCGAACGGCCTGCCGCCGATGATAGTGCTGATAACGCTACAGCTGGGGGCCCTTATCCTTGCCGAGGCCGGGCTCAGTTTTCTCGGGCTTGGCATAAGACCACCTAATGCAGCCTGGGGCGCTATGGTTGCCGACGGACGCCGGTACCTGCTTACCTATCCCTGGTTATCGCTAGCACCCGGGATTGCCATAGGGTTTGTGGTATTCGCTTTTAACTTGGTGGGCGACGGATTAAGAGATGCCCTAGACCCCCGTTTACGAGGCTTGCTGTAATTATAAGGATTTGAGTATAGAGAGTCTGTTAAGAACATGCTATGTTTGCATAAAATGAATTTTATTAACTTAGAAGCCATGTTATTTGGCTTCTCTTGACTTTCCCTTTTCAGCAAGGTGTATAATCGCGTGCTGCCAAACCGCTTCCTCTGCGCTGCCAGTTCCCGCAGGCGTTGACGCATGGCGTTGTCATTATCCGCTTTCGTCCGGTACCGGTGGAACGAGGCCGAGATATTGGCCAGCACAAGCCTTGGATTGTCGGGGTCATCTACAGTTCGGCTGGCTGCCGGATGTTCCTTCAGAGTGCTGAGGGGGGAAACGGTGGCCTGCGAGTCCCTGCCGGTGCAGATGATTTCTGGACCGGATAAGAAGGTGGCCTACCGCGCCGAGTACTTCAGGAGAGCCCTGAACGGCTGCGGTCCCAGCGCCACTATTCAGGTGGGAAATCCAGCCAAGGCTACTCTCTTTGAAGCCGAGGATTATTGGCACATCCTGATGCCCCGAGAGGGCTTTCCTTGCCCCCGAATCCTTGGCGCCATTTTGGTGACAAACTGGTTAGCACCCAGCAGTACATCATAGCACAGCCAGATACAAGGTGAAGTCAACTCAGCAACAGTATAGTATTAAATCGTATCTGTCGGAACAAGGCAGGACAGGCACACACGCTTTTCGAGGGCGGCCCCCCAAAGATTAGCTAACAAATAGCGAACAGACTGGATTTCATGGGTTATCATGAAATAGTACTGCACGCTCAGAAACGCGAGTTAATAGCTGATACATTGATACTGGTTTGAGTGTAACAGCACCATATACTACAATGAGACACAGTTTCGTAAACCGCTTGTCGTGGGTTCGACTCCCTCCGCTGGCTGGTTTCGTTTTAAAAAGTTATTCCTGCCGGCTGAAAGAAACGGATATTCGTTGTTATGCTGCCTATCTTAACTATTCTTTTCCAATAATTTCTTCGATTTTGCGGCAGGCGCGGGAAACGGCCTCTCTTACGTCGGCCCATTTCTCCGGTGCCAGGTTATGGGAGCTTCGGCCGAGAAGGTGTCCGAGTTTCCTGAGTTCACGAATGGAGTCGTGAAATTCCTCGTGGTCGCGCGGGCCCCACCAGTCTTTCATCTGCCCTTTTATCTTTTCGATGACATCCTTCTGCTCTTTCAGGAAGTTCTTCCCCTCCTCGGTAATGGTATATATCTTCTTGCCATCGCGCTCCGAAGAACTGACGTAGCCCATGTCGTCGAGCATCTGAAGGGTGGGATAAACGCTGCCGGCGCTGGGGGTGTAAAAACCATGAAAGGCGTCTTCCATGGCGTGTATTATCTCGTAACCGTGGCTTGATTTATCCTTCAGAAGATTAAGAATGACGTATTTCAGGTCGCCTTTTTCGAAAAGGCGCGAGTGCCGTTCAAATGGGGGGAAGTGCCTGTTAAACATAACACCCAACCTCCTTATAACATATCACGATATATCGTAACATATCAATATTCGTTTGTCAATAGTCCCGGCGGAAAAATTTTGAAAAGTTCACATACTGGTCGCCCATCTATTTTTTTCTTACCCTGTACCTGATAATGGTCCTGTGGTCTTTGGCATCGGGGCGGGTGAGGTATTCTTCTTCATGTACGCCGACTATCTCGTAGCCGTTATCAGTAATGAAATGGAGCAATCTTTCGACCGAATTATATTCCTGGTCGTAAGACCCGTGGTGGAGAATCTGGGCGACGGTGCCGTATTCCCAGGTCTCTATTTTTACCTCGGTGCCGCCCACTTTCTGCGGGAGGGAAGTGGTGTCTTCAGGTACCGGCAGGCCGATGACATTAGTCCATTCTTCCATAGGGACGAGGTGGGCATCGGGGTAGCGGGCGCGGAGTCCGCCGATTTTGAACGAGGTGCCGCCGCTTTTCTTAAGGTCGAATTTCAGAGTGTAAACCGAGCTGTAGAGGGTCGGCAGGACCAGCGGGAATACCTGCCCCGGCGTACCCCTGGCGTAAACCGCCGCCATCTTCTGGGCAGGCATTTTCAGGATTTCCGGCTCGTTTCTGGCCGATTTTCCTGGTGTCATTCGCTTATCTCCTCCGGCATCCGGGCCGCGCCTGGTTGCTTATTTTGTAACATAAATATCCACACACCTGCAACTTAAATATTTGTAATTTCTCATGACTGAGTATATAATTAACCTAAATTTACCCTTCCCAACTTCGTAATACGATATGTCAGCAAACCCACGGCAATAATTAAGTATGATATTGTGATATCCGTTTTCGGGCGGATAACAATTTTGAAAGGAAACGGCGATTACGCAACCTGAACCTAAGAAACGCTCATTCCTGTGGAGTTCGCTCCCATTTTTTATTATTGCGCATGCAGCGCATCATTTTTTAATGGCACTTCAGCAGCCGTTGTTCCCTACTGTACGTGATTATTTCAAGATAGGGACATACACGCAGGCTTCAGCTATACCTATGGCTTTCGCTCTTGCCAGCGCGACGGGGCAATTGCCGGCTGGCTGGTTCGCCGACCGCTTTGGGCCGACTGCCCTCATTATGATCGGTACTCTGGGCGTAGCCGTAGCCGGCGTACTCGTCGGGATTTCCCCCAACTTCGCCATGTTGATAGTTTTCCTGATACTGATGGGGCTCTTATCCGGGGGGTATCACCCGGCGGCGACACCGCTCATTTCGGCCTCGGTCGAGCCACAGCAGCGCGGGCGGGCGCTTGGCTTTCACCTCGTCGGCGGGAACGCCGCCTTCTTCGTGGCACCGATTGTTGCTGCTGCCATAGTTGGAGCGTTTGGAGAGGAAAGCGGGTGGCGGTATTCGTACTTTATCCTCGCAGTACCAACGATACTATTCGGCCTGATTTTCTATGTTTATCTATCGCGTCATGGCGGTAAAGCTCACGTGGAGAAGGTGAAACAGGGGATTGCCGAGGAGAGACCGCCGCAGCCGGGATACAAGCGTCGGCTGATTGCCTTTTTAACGATGATGATAATCGGTGGTGGTCTCGGCATGTCGGTCCTGCCTTTCCTTACTTTGTACATGACGGACGAACTGGGAGCATCAAATGCGGTGGCCGGTGGGCTGATGTCAGTCGTGTTTTCCTCGGGGCTCTGGGCCGGCCCGGTCGGCGGTTATATTTCCGATAAAATCGGCAGTGTTAAGGTAATTATCGCCACGGGTCTTCTGTCCGGGGTACTGATTTATGCTTTTAAACTGGTTGAGTTGGGTCCCAGCCTCTACATCGTGCTGTTTTTCCAAGGCCTTATTATGGCCTTGCGGATGCCGGTGACCGAGGTGTTTATCATGAGCCAGGCACCGGCCAAACACCGCTCCAAGATTTTTGGCATTTACTACTCCACCATGCAGTATACGGGTGCGATATTCGTGCTGCCCGGCGGGTACTTCATTGAGAGGTTCGGCTTTGACACGGTGTTCACGTGGGCGGCAGTTGGGGTTACGGTGGTGGCGGTGATAACAGCGTTCTTTATATTTGACGCCAAGGACCATTATCGGGATGAAATACAGGTTTCGTGAAGGCAGACCTGACTGAGTCTAACTCCACGGCTTTTTGCTTTTAATTATCTACCCCACCCCCTGATTTTACAACCCACCCCCTTGGACTCCCTGTGATATTTTGCTTCTACCTTCTTATATACCTCAGTTGATAGAAGTCAGACGTTATTTTTCACCTCTCCCTCTATCAGCTTCTCCCCGTACTCCAGTAAGACTTTCTGCCGTTCCGGGGATACTTGCTGCGATTCCAGCCAGGCTTTCAGGGCAGCGAGGGGCTTGAGTTCTTCGTCGGCATGGTTACCCAGTCTCAGGCGCGTCTCGTGATGTACTTCCCGGGCGATGGTGGCGTAATGGGCGTCTTTCAGGGCGTCCCGGATTTCGTTGTTGTGGAGCTGCCCTTCAATCGATGACGGCAGGCTGATATGCAGGCGCACGACGGCATCCCTGACGTTTGTTTCCTGCCCGGCGATGGCCCGGAGCACGGTGGCGGTAGGGTCGAGGTCATCCGTTTCCGGGGTGACATCGATGGTGAGAAAGCGGCGGGCGTTGACGGGGTGGAATTCGAAGGAGACCTGCCTTTTGCCGGTAGTCGGGTCCGGCTCGATGTCTACCACGTAGAATCCCTTTTCGTCGTTCTCCTCCCCGAAGTCCACGCGCTCCAGGCTGCCGGAATAGACAACCGGTGGGTTTTCGGATAGTACCTGGTGCTTGTGGATGTGCCCCAGCGCTACGTAGTCGAAGGCCGGCAGGGCGATATTGCTGAGTAAAACGGCAGGCTCCTGACCGATGGATATCAGGCTTTCCGAGCCAACCCTGGCACCGGTGACCCAGACATGGGCGGCCAGTATGGCGGGCAGGGCGGGGTCGAGACCGGCGGCTTTATCGGTAATGACCCGGGTTAAAGCCTCCTGCATTCTCTGGGTAATCTGTTCTATGCTGAGGTTTTTAGTATCTTCGCGACTGAGCAGGGTACTGCGTCTCAGCCAGGGCAGGGAGACGACCTGCACGGTGCCGCTGGCCGTCGGGATTTTGTAAATATCGGGTCGATTTGATGAAACGTAGATATTTTCCACCGCCAGCGTATCGAAAATTTCGGTGGTGGTGGCCCTCCAGCTGGCATTGGGCATGTCATGGTTGCCCACGAGCAGGAATACCGGTATGTTGCCGGTGGCCAGGCGGTTGATGCGCCGGGCGAACTCCCGCTGCTGTGTCTGGCTGGGCTCGCGGGTCTTGTAGGCATCGCCGCAAAAGAGGACGAGGTCCACCCGGTTTTGCAGGGCGTAGTCAACGAGCTGGTCGAGGGCAGCAAGGAAGTCGTTGAGGCGCGATGACAGCCCGGTGTCGGGGTCGATGCGCCCGTAGTTCTCGATGCCGAGGTGTAAATCGGCAAAGTGGATGATTCTCATTTATAAACCCCATCCCCCTTTATCCCCCTCTTCCTTCTTTTCTTCTCTGTCATTGCGATGAGCCTGGCGACGAAGCAATCTCCAAAACGGGTGATAGAGATTGCTTCGCCCTTCTGTGGAAGGACTCGCAATGACAATAAGTAAGATAGGGGGAAATATTTTTAGAAGAGGGGCTTCGCCCCTCTTAAACGCCTATGGTTTTGAATTAACTTGATCGAGTAAAATTTTTTTAGAAGAATTTCCTAGTTGGACCAATGATTTACCGACAAATTCCCAACATTCAAATGCTTTTTCGTGAGTTAATGTGTGTAATTTTCCTTTATGTTCAAACTCTGTACTTTTATATGAGATGGCGGCAGGTATTTTAGTAAAATTTATATTATTTGTGCCTTGAATTACATGCCTGTGCTTTGATACGTTAGCGTAAGCTCTAATCATTTGATAATGAGTATTTCCTTTGATAGATTTTAAAAAATCCTTAAGATTGTTTGGTATTGATTTAGCAGTGACTATATTATCAAACTTTACTTCCTCTATGGGCGTTTTAGGGGTAATAAAACACTCATTTATTAGCTGTCCTAATATATCAAAAATAGAATTAAGAGATAACATAAGGGAGTTTAGCTCGCAGTCGATGATGAAACTATGCCATGCCATGTTTTTAAAGAATGATTTTGGGTCTTTCATCTCGTCCAGATTTTCCTGAATAATGCTTCTACGGTATTTTGCGTAGAGCCATATAATGGATAGGCTGTCTGCATAAAGACATGCTTCAGTTAATCCTAAATTACGGCATATGTCCTTAAATTCTTTGACTTTCCATGTTTCCATATTGAACTACCATCGGTCATCCTGTTTTAATTAATCTCCTTCCTTCCATATCTGCCCGCCCTCCGGCAGGACGAAAAGGTCTTCGCCGGCGAGCTTGGCCTGCAGGGTTTCCCGCAGCGCGGGGATGGGGACGCGTATCTGGTTCATGGTATCGCGCTCGCGGATGGTGGCCATTTTGTCCTCGAGCGATTGAAAGTCCACGGTAACGCAATAGGGAGTGCCCAGCTCGTCCTGGCGGCGGTAGCGGCGGCCGATAGCCTGGGTATCATCATAGTTTGTGACAAAGCAGGGACGCAGGTCGGCATAGACGTCTTTAGCTACTGCCGACAGATTTTCCTTGCGACTCAGCGGCAGTATGGCGACCTTGATTGGTGCCAGGTCCGTATGGAAGTGGAACAGCACTCTTAACTCGTCATTGACTATTTCCTCGTCGTAGGCATCGCACAGGACCGCCAGCACGGAGCGGTCGACGCCGGCGGAGGGCTCGATGACATAGGGGACGATGTGCTCTTTGGATTCCTCGTCGAGGTAGGTGAGGCTCTTGCCGCTGTATTCCATGTGCTGCTTGAGGTCGAAGTCGCCCCGGTTGGCCACGCCTTCCAGTTCCGACCAGCCCATCGGGAAATTGTAGTCGATGTCAAAGCACCTTTTCGCGTAGTGCGCCAGCTCGTCCTTGCTATGCTCGCGCAGTCGGATATTCTCTTTTTTAATACCCAGCTTGATATACCAGTTGAGACGTTCCTCCACCCAGTAGTCGAACCACTTATCATCGGTACCCGGCTTGACGAAGTACTCAATCTCCATCTGCTCGAACTCTCGACTGCGGAAGATGAAGTTGCCGGTGGTAATCTCGTTGCGGAACGCCTTGCCAATCTGGGCGACGCCGAAGGGCAGCCTCTTCCGGCTGGTATTGAGCGCGTTCTGGAAGTTGACGAAGATGCCCTGGGCCGTCTCCGGGCGTAAATATACGATATTGGCCGCTTCCTCGACCGGCCCCATGAAGGTCTTGAACATCAGGTTGAATAGCTGGGGTTCGGTAAGCTCACCGCCGCAGTCGGGGCATTTATTCTCCTTTAAATCGTCGGCGCGCCATCTCTGGTGGCAGTTCTTGCACTCCACAAGCGGGTCGGAGAACTTGGTAACGTGCCCGCTGGCTTCCCATACCTTCGGATTCATCAGTATGCTGGTGTCCAGTCCCACCATGTCGTCGCGTTCCTGGACGCTGGCACGCCACCAGGCTTCCTTGATATTACGCTTCAGTTCCACGCCTACCGGCCCGTAGTCCCAGCAGGCGGACAGACCTCCGTAGATATCGCTGGAGGGGAAGATGAAGCCGCGCCGCTGGCAGAGCGAAACGAGCTTCTCCATACTGACTTTACCTGTTACGTTTTCTGACATTGGTATCACTCCCGGAGACTTTTACCCTGCAGGCGGCGAGATTGCCGGATAGTCCGGATAAAGTAGACGCCCAGAATAACGCCGCCCAGCACCATGACAACAACGGCGAATACCCAGAGGGGTATAAGCTTTATTTGATATGCATTGTATAGAAAAATATCCAGCATTGCAAAGAAGATAATAATCTGGGGCAGCGCCATGAGGTTGCCCATGATGGTGAATAAAGAACGGTTTAAATCCGTCTCGCCTATCTGTAAGCGCCGGCCGGCGCTCGTGGCTATGTAGGTGATAGTCAGGGAGAGCAGGGTGAAGATGAACTGTAATGCCATCACCCAGGCGATAACGCCGAAGCGACCGAACGAGTGGGTTGGTTCGCCGCCGGAGAAGCGGTAGGCGACCTCGTCCGGCAGCAGGCGGTAGAAAAAGGCGGTCAGGATTACGGAAAGAAGGAGAATCGACACCGGCAGGACGATGTACGTCCAGCGGAAGGCTGTTTTATTTTCTGAGTTTACGGAGCTAATGGCGACCACCTGCCTGTAAGCTATTCTCAGTAAAGATTAACAGCTTTGAGGCTGGGGTGTCAAAGATTGTTCCTGCCGCCTAATCGAAGAAGCCCTTGTCCAAATCGGCTTCGTTGGAGTAGCCGCGTTCCTCCCAGTAGCCCCGGTAATTGATGTCATCGGAAAGTTCGATTTTGGTTATCCACTTCACCCACTTGTAGCCCCACTTGCTCTC
>DAOUEB010000064.1:0-26978 GCA_034430675.1 Dehalococcoidales bacterium | reverse complement strand
CGATTGTCATTCCCGCCCCGTATCAAGTACGGGGTAAACTCCAGCGGGAATCCAGTATTCCCCCTCTGTCATTGCGAGGAGCACAGCGACGAAGCAATCTCCATGACCGCAGATAGAGATTGCCACGGGCTTCGCCCTCGCAATGACGGATAGAAATTCCTGTAAAAAGACAACAAAAAGCCTACCAGCAACACCCCTGGTAATCGTTGCTGATAGGCTTTTCAGTTTGTACCTGGTTTATGGCTTTAGCCGGTCAGGAGGCTATGACTACGGTGTTGTCTGACCGACTGTTCCGTCAGTGGCAAAGGAATACGAGACACCTGCTATCTTGGTTGTTCCATTAGCACTGAGGCCAGTCATAAATTCGTCCAGTGAATGAAGTCCGCCGTCAACTTGTACCTGTTTCATATCTGTGCCGTTGTACGTACTGTCCAGATAACCATTTGTGCTGTCAGCCAGCAGGGCCATGGTTGCCGTCTGGACATTATGCAGCTCCACCTCATAGGACTGGGTTTTCCCCGTGCCGATGAACTTACCGACGTTAGGTACGGCTACCGCGGCCAGCACCCCGAGAATGGCGACCACCACCAGGAGCTCAATCAGGGTGAAACCTTTCTCTCCATAGCGGAATTTCCTGAAAAACCTTTTCATTTGGGATACCTCCTGCTTCCTTACGTTTTATGGCTTTTCTGCCTTTAACTACAGCTTAACACAGCACGCATAAAGTTCAATGACATATTAGTCCCAATCACGCATGGGAATAAAGTCCTATTAATGTAAAGACTGTCACAAGCATTACAAACATAACAGACTACTATAGCTTATTCATTTGTATGAAATAATACGATAATACTTTCCCCCAATTCCGATAGAGGTAAACACCTACTTTAATTGGGGTGTCTGCATACAGTAGCGTAAGCAGGGAACTACTGTTGACTCTCCTTGGAAAACACGTCAAAATGAAACGGTATGACCGGAGGTGATTTACGAATACTCCGTCATTGCGAGCGTAGCGAAGCAATCCCTCAGTAAGGCATAGAGTATAGTTTGGGATTGCTTCGGGCTCCGCCCTCGCAATGACAGAAGGAGTTTATTAACAATATCATGACAATCTTGCTGACCGTTATCTTCACCCTGCTCGGCATCGCTATCGGCAGTTTTTTAAATGTCTGCATCGACCGCCTGCCGTTGCGCAAGTCGCTGGTTTATCCGCCTTCTCACTGTGAGGCCTGCCAGCACCGGCTTTCGCTGAAGGACCTTATTCCGTTAGTAAGCTATTTGTGGCTGCGCGGGCACTGCCGTTATTGCCGGGCACAGATTCCCCGCCGGATTTTACTTGTAGAATTGATAAGCGGTGTCCTCTTTTTCCTGGCTTTCTGGCGCTTCGGCCTGAGCGCTCAATTCGCCCTTACCGCTTTCTGGAGCTGTGTGTTCCTGGTGATAATCTTCATCGACTGGGAACACCAGTTAATATTAAATAAGGTAACCTACCCGGCCGCCATCGTGGCTCTGGTTATCCTCGCCGTCGATTCACTGTTACCGGAGCCGGGTATCCTGGGCAACCTGGGATTTATACCGCAACCCAGTATCCTGAGTGGAGTTATCGGCGGCGCTATCGGCTTCGTCTTTTTCCTGATAGTATTTCTTATTAACCCGAAAGGTATGGGCATGGGCGACGTCAAGCTGGCCGGCCTGATTGGCCTCGCTACCGGTTTACCTCTCGTAATCGTCGCCCTGCTAACAGGGATATTGCTCGGCGGCCTGGTGGCGATTGTGCTGCTACTGTTGAGACTCAAAGGAAGAAAAGACGTCATCTCCTACGGAACTTTCCTGGCCATCGGCCCAATAATAACCCTGTTATGGGGAAATGACATCTTCAACTGGTACCTGAGTTTCTTCTAATTTCTCTCCTAACTTGATATGATAGCTGGAATCCAGTATTCCCACACTGTCATTCCCGCCCCGTATCGGCGTACGGGGTAAACTCCGGCGGGAATCCAGCATCTCCACGCTGTCATTCTGAGCGAAGCGAAGAATCTAGGCGGTGGGGTAAACGGGTCTGGATTCTCGGGTCAAGCCCGAGAATGACATTATTGAACAATTTCTATATATTTATATATTTGTATTGACAGTGCCCCATTCGGGCAGTACAATAGTCCTGTATGAACATAGGACTAAATGGCAAACAAGCGCTGGGCAGCGAAACCGGGCAACGCCCAACCGTGGGTCAGCGCCGTTCCAACATCGAGATAATCGCCGATATGCTGAGAGTCGGCGAAAACGGCGCCGGCAAGACGGAAATAATGTATACCGCCAACATGAGCTATAGCCAGATACAGAAATACCTTGAATACCTTGTGAATCAGGGTTTTATTAATAAGGTAAACATGGACAATACCATGGTGGCTTATCAGGTAACGGATAGCGGCCTTAAATTGCTTAAAGCCATCGATACCCTGATGGAAATGCTGGAATCCGCCAACAGCGAAAGCTGATATCAAGTCTATTTCCTCTTTGAAATAGCCCGGGGGCATATGAAGCCTTCGGGTTAATTTTTGCGTTATCCCCTTACTTACAGAGTCGTTCACCTCTCTGGCTTAATGAAACCTTAAGCAAAATTTTATGAATATTTTATTAATTTTATACGTAATTTTATGACTCAGTGATACACTAACAATGATAATAAAAATAAATGGGCCGCTTTGAGGCTACTCTTGAGGTTTTAAGACATCGATGAAAAGAACCCTGTTGCTAGATGAAGACGATTTAATTATGGTAGTAAAAGAGGACGTCGTCAAGCAGGTAGACGAAAACCGCGGCGAGATGAATCGTACCGAGTTCGTCAACTACCTCATTCAGTGCCAGTTAAAAAAGGAAGAGCAACACGAGAAAGGATATATATCCAGAGAGGAGTTCCATATTTTTTCCCGCCAGATGATAGGGCTCCTCCATAATTTCCTCCAGTTCTTCGTCAGTTACGGCATGGTCATGGGCCAGGGACAGGCAGGCACAGATATCCAGGAGCTAAACCAGCAACTGGAATCGTTCGATAGCCCTGACGAAGAAGCCAAAGAGTCATAGTCCGGTCTTTCAAACCAGCTATCGCCAGAACCTCACCTCTACGGTTAAACCCCCAATGTAATAGAACTATGTTCTAGAACATAATCACTTCCCAAGCTACCCGTTATACCTTAGGCTTTTCTTATAGCTTCCAGTTCACTCAGAATAACGGGATTGCTTGAGAGGTGGTATATGCCGAAAGCGATAGACCTGCTACGCCAGGGTAGAGATGAAGAGCTGTGGCAGATGTGCTGCGGATTTCTCGACCTTAATGTCAGTGAGTTCATGGAAATACAGGAACGTCTCCTGTTACAGCAATTGGAGTTACTTAACAACTGTCCCCTCGGCGAAAAAGTCATGCGCGGGGCCAGGCCAAATACAGTCGAAGAATTCAGACAGGTTGTGCCATTAACCACTTATAAAGACTATTGCCCCGAGCTCCTCGAGAAGATAGAAGACGTATTGCCAGTAAAGCCTGAGAGTTGGGTACGTACTTCGGGTAAGTCTGGGGAATATTCCTGTAAATGGGTGCCGATAACGCCAGAGTTTTCTCAAGAATTGAGTATAGTGATGTATGGGATAGGCATGCTTTCCAGTTGTAGTGGCAGGGGAGATACATCTAATCTTTCGGGTTGTGCCAAGATCGTATATGCGATAGCTCCCAGACCCTATATGTCAGGTGCCATGGCTTGCATGATGGGGAAACAAACTCCTCAAAGATATCTACCACCACTTGAAGAAGCGGAAGGCCTGTCTTTCGAGGAAAGGATAAGCCAGGGTTTCAAGCAGGCCCTTTCCCAGGGATTCGATTACTTCTTCGGCCTGTCTCTGGTTCTGGTTACCGTGGGTAACAGGTTCAGCCAATCTTCAAGTAAAACTGCCGTTATCCCCTTGCTTTTTAAACCAAGAGCTATGTTCCGCCTGATTAAAGGCATGGTCAGGAGCAAACTGGCCAAGCGCCCGATGCTTCCCAGGGACCTGTGGTCTATCAAGGGAATCATGAGCGGCGGCCTCGATAGCTGGGCTTACAAAGATAAGATAAAGGAACTCTGGGGCAGGTATCCCCTGGATGTATACGCCGCTACCGAATGCGGCATCCTGGCGACTCAGACATGGGATTACGGCAGCATGACCTTTGTCCCCAATCTCAACTTCCTGGAGTTCATACCGGAGGAAGAAAATCTCAAGTGGCAGATGGACCGCAGTTACCATCCAGAGACATTGTTACTTGACGAACTGGAGGAAGGTAAAGAGTACGAGATTGTGGTTACCAACTTCCACGGTGGCGCCATGGTAAGATACCGGCCCGGGGATATGGTCATGATAACTTCCCTGCAAAACGAGAGGCTGGGCATTCATATTCCTCAGATGGTCTTCGTTGGGCGAGCTGACGACATTATTGATTTTGGTGTCGTCCGTGTCTCGGAGAAGACAATCTGGCAGGCGGTAGAAAATACAGGGATTACCTATGAGGATTGGACAGCTTATAGAGAAACCGGGGATTCGAAGCTGAATCTCTATATTGAACTTAAAGATGGTTTTCAGGCCAGAGAGGCGGATATAGCAGAGGCTGTCTACAACGATATTATGAAATCAAATGAGGAAGCCCATACTAGGTCGACATTTCACGATGACCCAGCGGATATAGTTGATTTCAAGGTAAAGGTTACCTTATTACCGAGTAGCACTTTTGCTAATTACACTGCTCAGAGGCGAGCTGAAGGCGCAGAATTGGCTCATCTTAAGCCTCCCCACGTTAATCCCACAGACAAGATGCTTTCGTTGCTGCTAACTGAAACAGAAGAGATTATTGTGGTGAATAAACCTGGAACTAAGGAAAAGGTTGAAGCTGAAACCGAAGAGAGAAAAACAGCTGTATAAGCCTGTATAATTATAGTACTTTAGTCTCCCTTACCTTGGTTTGCCTACTTTAGTTACCCCTTGACAGTTGTCACTTTTGGCCTGATAATTCCCAGTATATGAATATATATGCCTTATTTCCTTTAATAGCTATAATAGCTTATATACCTCTGCTGCTCACCGTCGCCAACAGCCGGCCGTGGCAGAGGCGCCATACTTTGTTCGTATTGTTCCTCATCCCGGCCATGATGTGGAGTCTGACCGACTATTTTTGGCGCAGCTTTACTTTTCCAGAACATAGCTTGCTTATTGGCAGAATCATTGTAATTCTTTACATGCTGATGGCAGCGCAATTCCACTGCTTTGTTTCTTCTTTCTATGCTCCGAATCAAGGGCGCTGGTTAATGTTGCCTTATGCTTCGTTAGCCATAGTTATCGCTTTGACGGCCTTCGGATATTTACCTGAAAGAGTTGTCATCACCGGTGATAGTATTAATCCTATTTATGGTAAGGAAATCATTTTCATTGGTATTCCCCTCTGTGCTATATTGTCCCGGAGTGTATATATATTCTGGAAAAGGCTAAAGACTCTGGATAATCCGGTACTTTATAATCAAATCATTTCCCTGTTGTTAGGCCTTGGTACTCTGACTGTATTTACCTTTGCTGCCATCCTGCCCTTCGGCAGGGAATATCCAATCGCTCATATTGGTAATATCATCAATGCCTTTATTCTCAGTTATGCCGTCATCAGGCACCGGCTGGTGGACATCAGGCTCGTCTTACGGCAGGGTACAGCCTGGCTGGGCCTGGGGATTATCGGAATCCTCAGCTTCTGGCTTTTAATCGTGGTCATGCATGCCGTTTTTGATTTTGAACTGGACCTGATAGCTTCATTCGTGGCTACTCTGGTTGGCCTTGTTGTCGCCATCTTCATCTTTAAAGTGCGCGGCTATTTCTTTGAAATTATGAGCCGGGCATTCCAGGGTTCAAGCTATGATTACCATAAGAAACTTAATGAATTCACCAATAAAATACACAACGTTTTTAGTCTGAAGGAGCAGGGGCGTGAATTGCTGACATTGCTCATTAAAGCAATTAACATCAAACAGGCATGCCTGCTTTTCCCTGAAGCCGGCACCGAGGATTTCACTACCCAGTTTGTCGAGCCTAAAGATAAGAATAGCCATTTAGCTACTCTAAAACTGAGGGCAGGTAATCCTATTATCAGGTACCTGGAAAGAGAACAAAAGTCGTTGCCCAGGGAGAATTTGACCATACTTCCCGACTTTCTGGGTCTGTGGCCGCAGGAAAAGGAAGAGATAGCCTCAAAAGAGATAGAACTCTTCATGCCGCTGATAAGCCGTGACCGGTTGATAGCCATTCTGGTCTTGGGGAAAAAGCAGTCCGGCCGGTATTCTCTCGAGGACCTCAATATAGTAGAGGATGCTACCAGCAGGGTAGCGGTGAGCCTGGAGAAGGAATACCTCCGTGAACAGCTCAGGGAACGCGAGGAAGAACTATCGGTAATCAATAAATCCAGTTCCATCTTATCCTCAAGCCTGGATATTCAAGAAACATTCGGCAGCTTTATTGAAGAACTGAAGACTGTAATTGACGTTCACTGGGCATCAATTGTTCTTATTGAAGAATCCGACCTTTGCTGTGTGGCATTATCCTCCACCGAAGGTTCGGCCTACCAGGTGGGCGAAAGAATACCGATGGAAGGAAGCGGTACGGGATGGGTGATTACCCAGAAAAGGGCATTCGTTGAGCCAGACCTGTCAAAGGAAAGGTACTTCCAGACCGGGGAGAATTTTTATAAACAGGGATTACGCACCATGGTCTACCTGCCGATGTCAGCCAAAGGCAAGGTCATCGGCAGTTTCATCGTGGCCAGTAAAAACCCGAATGCCTACAGTAAGCAGCATATGAAACTACTGGAGCAGCTTGCTTCGCAGATTGCCATGCCGATGGAGAACGCCCAGCTCTACGCACAAGCCGAACAGAAAGCCCGTGTTGACGAACTCACCAGACTGTTAAATCGCCGCTCTCTGGACGAGATGATTGACAGTGAAATCAGCCGGCACTCCCGCTACGGCGGCGTCTTCTCATTAGCCATCCTTGACCTCGACTCGTTTAAGGCATATAACGACAACTACGGGCACCTCTCCGGCGATAAACTCCTGAGGCAAATCGGCAATATTATTAAAGGCGCTATCAGGAACGCTGACCACGCTTTCCGCTACGGCGGTGATGAATTTGCTATCCTTCTGCCACAGACCACTGTTGATGACGCCCTCCAGGTAACCGAGCGAGTCCGCAAGAAAATTGCCAAAGATGCAAATGCCGGGAAAATTGCCGTTACTGCCAGTATCGGCCTGGCAAGCTGGCCGGATGACGGCATAAGCCACACCGATATTATCGCTGCCGCCGACGTCACTCTTTACCGCGCTAAACGAGATGGTGGCAACCGGAGTTACTACGCTTCAGGTTCTCTGACGCCTCTGCAGCTCACCGAGTCGATTCTGGATACAGAGAATCACATAGACAGCAAGATTTTAAGCGTTGTTCATGCATTATCAGAAACCGCAGACTCTAAGAGCTATTTTACGCACAATCACTCAAAGAGGGTAACCGATTATTGTCTGGCCCTGGGCAAGGCTCTCAAGCTGGATACCACCGAAATGTCCAGGCTGGAGGCCTGCGCTTTACTGCATGATATCGGCAAGATATCTATCAGTGATGAGATATTAAACAAGCCGGGTAAATTGACCGCCGAAGAGTGGAAGATAGTTAAAACTCACCCGCAGCTGGGGGCCGCAATTGCCAGTCGGATACCTCAATTATCTCTCTGTGTGGAAGGTATTTTACACCACCACGAATGGTATGACGGGAGCGGTTATCCCGATGGTTTAAAGGGTAATGATATACCCCTGGAAGCACGCATTCTGGCTATTGCCGATGCCGTTGCCGCGATGACTTCCGAAAGGTCCTACTCTGAAACCCTGACCCACGAACAGGCTATAGAGGAACTCAAACGGTACGCCGGCAAGCAGTTTGACCCTTACCTGGTCGAGCAGTTCATTTCCGATTTTGAAAAGACTATTAATGGCGCTAGAAAAAAGGCGAGGAGGTAAAAACCCGTTTGGGCCATCCTACCCAGGCCCGAACCAAAGCAGGAGCTATGAATAACAATAAGAACAACAAGATACAGGTATTTGTAATCAGTCAGCAATCGCTATTTCAGCAGGCAGTAGAGACCACATTTTCAGATACCGAGGACATTATTATTGTCGGTACTACCAGCCTGAACAGCGAAGTGCTCAAAGCCATTGATAACCTCCCGCCGGATGTCGCCTTAGTGGACCTCGATGGCCCGTCGGATATCGGCCTGGAACTGGGCCGCAAGATAAAGCAACGCTCGCCCAATATCGGCGTCATTATGCTTACCTCCAACCCGGAGGATAACCAGCTATTCCAGGTGCTCAAGGCTCAGGCGGTGGCCTATCTGAGCAAGGAAATTACCGCAGAACAGCTGATTGAGACCGTCAGGCGCGTCGCTAAAGGTGAACACCCGATAAATGACAGCCTGACGACACGACCCAAAGTAGCCGAGCACGTATTACAGCAGTTTCAGGAGCTTTCCTGGAGGAGCGAGTCCGAAACCGTTATATCGCCGCTTACGCCCCGGGAGATAGAAATACTGCAGTACATCGCCCAGGGCTACCTTAATAAGCAAATTGCCGCCGAGCTCGGTATCAGCGAGCAGACCATCAAGAATCATGTTACCTCCATCCTGCGTAAACTGAACGCCAATGCCCGCACGGAAGCCGTGGTGGTGGCCATCAAGCAGGGCTTAATCAAGCTAGACTGAACGGATACTCACAATATATAGCCAGTATTTTCAGCCTGTAATGTTACACAGGTGACAATCGGCTTTGCCATCTTCCCCTGATATTTTCAACTGCAACTCCACCGTACCACTTTGCTCTTTAAAATACCTGTGCTAGAATAATTACGGGTGATACCCAGGGAGTAAAGGTGGCCAGCAGCCTGATAGAAGAACAGTTGAAACGATTACCGCACCGTCCCGGCGTCTATCTTATGAGAGACGCTTCGGGTGTTATCCTGTATGTGGGGAAAGCCGTCAATCTCCACCACCGCGTCAGGTCGTACTTCCAGTCCACCCGGAAGCTGACACCCAAGTTACAAAAAATGGTGTCACGCGTGGCCGATATCGACTTCTATGTCGCCAGTTCAGAACAGGAAGCTCTGATTATGGAGATGAACTTCATCAAGCAATACCACCCCCGCTACAACGTCAGCCTCAAGGACGACAAGACCTTCCCTTACCTGAAGATAGCCGCCAACGAAGAATGGCCCAGGGTATATGTGACACGCCGTTTTGAACAGGACGGCGGGCGGTACTTCGGCCCCTTCGCCAATTCCAAATCGGTGAAACAGACTCTCCGTTTCCTGCAAAACATCTTTCCTTTTCGCATCTGTTCCAAGACCATCACCGGCAAGGCCCCCCGGCCCTGCCTAGAATATCACCTGGGACACTGCCTGGCCCCGTGCATCGGCGCCGTGAGTCGCCAGGAATACGCCCAGGTAATCAAAGAGGTTATTCTTTTCCTCGAAGGTAAACAGGAAAAGGTGGCCCGTGAGCTTAAAGCCAGGATGAACCAGGCCGCCAAGGCTACGGACTATGAAAAGGCGGCTCTATTGAGAGACCAGATTCAGGCGATACAGGAAGTCATCGAGGGCGAGAAGATTGCCGCCGTCATCAGGGGAGAGCAGGATATCATCGCCTTCGTCCAGAACGGAGACCAGGCTTACGTCCAGGTATTGTTCATACGCGGCAACAAACTAACCGGTCGGGAAAGCTTCCTCCTTCAGGGGACACGCCAGGAAGAGCCGCGGCAAATCATGACCAGCTTTATCAAGCAATATTACTCGTCCTGCCCCCAGATTCCACCGCTGCTGCTGCTCCAGTACCCGGTGGAAGACAGACCGATTATCAAAGAGTGGCTGAAAGGCAGGCGGGGCGCCGGGGTTGAGATTCAGGTGCCCCGTCGCGGCATAAAAAAACAACTGATAGACATTGCCGCGGAAAATGCCCGTCAGGGCCTGGAGCAGCTCAAGATTAAAGAGATAACCGCATCCACGTCGCTGGATGACGCTCTGGCCGAGATTGAGAGGGAGCTGAAATTAAAGAGTCCGCCGCTGCGTATGGAGGCTTACGATATCTCCAATATCCAGGGCAGTTCGGCGGTGGGCAGCATGGTCGTCTTTGAGAAAGGCAAACCCAGACCGGCACACTACCGCCGTTTCAAGATAAAGACGGTAGCCGGCGCCAACGACTACGCCATGCTTCAGGAGGTACTCCAGAGACGATTCAAACACAGTTTCAGAGGCGGGACTTCCACTCCGGATACCTGGGCTATCCTGCCCGACCTCGTTCTCATCGACGGGGGCAAAGGGCAGCTTAATACAGCCATGTCCGTCATTCAGGAAACAGGCAGGGATGTCCCCGTAGCCAGCCTGGCCAAGGAGAATGAAGAAATTTTTATCCCCCGGCGTAAAGAGCCGGTGGTCTTACTGAAGTCCTCCCCCGGCCTCCAGCTTCTCCAGCGCCTCAGGGACGAAGCGCACCGCTTCGCCATAAGCTACTTCACCACCGTACACCGCCGGAAAACATTCGCCTCGGCCCTGGACGGCATTCCGGGCATCGGGCCCAGGCGCAAGAGCGCCCTGCTCCGGCAGTTCGGCTCCGTCCAGAGAATCAGGGAAGCCTCCGTTGAAGAGCTCGTCGCCGCCACGGGTATGACGCAGGAGCAGGCGAAAAGGATAAAGGAGTACCTGTAGAGATGCCGGCCAATCTGACACCCGCATATTTCGCCGCCGAAAAGAATTTCCGCATGGCGAAAACCACCCTGGAAAAGATTGCCTGCCTGGAGGAAATGCTGGCGGTCATGCCCAAGCACAAGGGGACAGACCACCTCCGCGCCGACCTTAGAACGAAAATCGCCAAGCTGACGCAGTCGCTGGACAAGAAGACGGCCACGCAGCGGGCATCCATGATGATAGAGAAAGCCGGGGCAGGCCAGGTGGCGGTCATCGGACTGCCCAACACCGGCAAGTCGCAAATCGTGGCCAGCCTGACCAAGGCCACGCCGACCGTAGCCGCCTACCCGTTCACCACGCAAAATGCCACGCCGGGGATGATGACCTTCGAGAATATCCAGATACAGCTGATTGACACGCCGCCCTGGGGCGAGCAACCCCCGGAGTGGTGGCTGTTGAATATCATCAGGCGAGCCGATAATCTGCTTCTGGTGGTCGACCTGAGCCAGGACCCGATAGCCCAGACGGAAGCGCTGGTTGCCGGGCTGAACGAGAAGAGAATAGGAATCGGCAAAGTCATAGAGTTAACTGAAGAAGATGCCCCCATGAACTATAAGAAGGCGTTGATAGTGGGCAATAAGTCAGACCTGGATAACAGCGGGGAAAACTTCCGGGCTTTGCAGAGTCGTTACGGCGGGCAAGTACCCGCGGTCGCTATCTCCGCCCTCGGGCGGGGCATCGACGAGCTAAGGCTGAAGATTTTCCAGATGCTCGATATTATCCGAATTTACACCAAGACCCCCGGCGGCAGGCCGGACATGACCGACCCCATCATACTGGATAAGGGGGGCACGCTGGAGGACGCCGCCACATCCGTGCACAAGGACTTCGCTAAAAAGATGAAGTACGCCCGCATCTGGGGCTCCGGCAAGTTCGACGGCGTTATGGTGAAACGCGACCATGTCTTGCAGGACGGGGATATTATCGAGCTGCACGCTTAGATGTCTACACCAGAAACTCTCTAATCGCCGCCGCCAGCCCGTGCTCTTCCACGTCGAGAGTAACATGGTCGGCAACTTTCTTAAGCTCGTCGTGTGCGTTGCCCATGGCAATCCCCAGTCCGGCCGCGGTCAGCAGCGGTATATCGTTGAGCCAGTCGCCCACCGCCACCACCTCATCAAGTGTTATCCCCAGGTGAGAGGCCAGTGCCCCCAGGGCTTTACCCTTGGACATGCCCGAAGCGGTCACGTTGATAAAATTAGTATCGGGGAAACGCGGACTATGCGCCTGCGTGAACTGGAGTTTCCCGATAAAATGGTCCACGAATAACGCTGCCTTGGCTTCCTGCTGCGGGTTGGTAATCACAAGGTCGGCCCTGATTATCTCCTCCCGCTCCCAGAGCCCCGTTAAATCACCTACAACAGTGTCGATGTTAAAAAACCGACGCTTGATATCCGTCGACCATGTTTCACGCTCGGAAAAATACCGGGTCAGCGAGGCAAAATCAAGGTCGATGTCACGCGTATGGGCGTATTCAACCATCTGTTTTACCATCTCACTGTTGACAGTTTGCATATAGACCGGCTCGGCGAGGTCGGCGCAGCTCACCAGAGCACCATCGAAGAAAATATGCTGGTTATCCAGCGATAGTTGGTCAATATACTGTAAACTTGACTGTACCGAGCGCCCGGTACAGAGGGAAACATGCATACCGGAATCCTTCACCAGAGCCAGGGCTTCGCAGTTCTCCGACGAGACGTTCCCTTCCTTGTTTATCAGGGTGCCGTCGATATCCACCACCAGGAGCTTATAATTAACAGGTTTCAAAGTCACTTTCCTTTCTCAAGATATTCGCGAATGGTCGCGGCATTCTTCAAAGCAAAACCTTCAATATCATTGTTGAAATAGATATAGACCGAGTCCAGATTCTGTGCCAGTTCGGCGATTCTTTTTGCCCAGTCGGCCAGCTCTCCGTCGGAGTAAAAGCTGGAATAGAGGCTGTCGCGACCGTGAAACCGGATATACGCGAAGCCGGCCGTGGCCAGCAGGGGGCAGGCTAACTTGGGCATATCGAAAACACAGAACCCCACATGATACCGGCGCAGCATATCGAAGACCTCCTCCACCAGCCACGATTCATGCCGGAACTCGATAACATGCTTCAATTCACGCGGCAGCTTCTCCAGAAACGCCGCCAGTGTACTGTCATCGCGGTGCAGGCCGGGCGGCAGCTGGTAGAGCAGGGGACCCTGCTTCTCTTTCAGAATAGCGGCTCTTGACATAAAGTTATCAAGCGCCTCGTCACAGTCTTTCAGTCGCTTGATATGGGTGATAAACCGGCTAACCTTCACCGCAAAGGTAAAATCGGGCGGCGACGAATCATACCACCGGGTATAGGCCGCCTCCGAGGGCAGCCGGTAAAAAGAATTATTCAGTTCCAACGTAGTGAAATGACGGGCATAGAACTCCAGCCATTTCGCTCTGGGCAGCTTTCCGGGGTAGAACCTGCCGCGCCAGTCATCGTAGTGCCAGCCGGAGGTACCTGTAAAGTAGCACGTCAATTTTATTGCAGCCTCCCGCGTTCATTCTAACATCGGCACCTCGTTTTTCCAAGCAGAACCCGACTCAGCTTGACCGACTCAGACTCAATCCGATATATTGGATTAAGCGGAATCTATACGACAAGGAGTTTGCCCAATTATGAAAATCGCCCTTCAATGTGATTTCGATGGCACGGTAACCGAGGAAGACGTGAGCTTTCTTCTGCTGGATACTTACGTCGGCTCCCGGTGGCGCGAATACTTAAAGGAGTATATAGAAGGCAGGATACCAGTCGGCACTTTTAACAAAAAGGCGTTTGGCATGATGAAAGCCGACCAGCAGACCATGACCGACCTTGTCCTTAGTAGTGAGCGGGTGAAAATACGCCCCGGCTTCCGCGAGCTGGTGGACTACTGCTCCCGGAAAGACTATAAAGTCGTCATCGTCAGCAACGGCCTGATTTTCTATATCGAGGCCATCCTGGAAAAACTGGGTGTCAACGGCCTCGAGGTACATGCGGCGGAGAACCATTTCAGCCCCGACGGCATGAAGGTCAGATACCTGGGCCCGGACGGCACCGAGATGGAGGTCGGCTATAAGGAAGCCTATACCGAACTACTGGAGAAACAGGGCTATAGCATTATCTACATAGGCAATGGTATTTCAGACATCTTCTCGTCAAGACGAGCCATAAAGGTTTTCGCTACCGGCGACCTGCTCGATAGGTGCCGTGAAGAAAACCTCAAGTGCACGCCATTTACCGACTTCCATGACGTCATCAGGGGGCTGGAAGATTAAGAGCTAAACTAACCCGTCTTCAGGACGATGCCCACCGGACAGTGGTCGGAGCCCATGACCTCGGGCAGGATAAAGGCCTGCTTAACCGACGGCAGCAGGTTTTCGCTGACGAAAAAGTAGTCCAGCCGCCAGCCTACGTTCCTTGCCCGCGCCCCGGACTTCATGTCCCACCAGGTATATTGATTCGGCTCTTTGTTGAAGTGGCGGAAGGTATCCACGTAGCCGTGGTCGAGGAACTTATCAATCCAGGCCCTCTCTTCGGGCAGGAAGCCGGAGATTTTAGAATTTTCTTTAGGGCGGGCAAGGTCTATTTCGTTATGGGCGGTATTGACATCGCCGCAGATAACCAGCTTCTTGCCGGCGTCTTTCAGGGAGTCGGCGTATTTCAGAAAGGTTTCATAGAAGGTCATCTTGTAGTTCAGGCGCTCTGGGCCCGACTTGCCATTGGGAAAATAGATGTCGAAGAGGGTAAACTCGGGGTACTCGGCGACGATAACCCTTCCCTCAATGTCGAGACCGCTATTGCCAAAGTCGTACCGAACATCCAGCGGTTTCTCTTTCGTAAAGACAGCCACGCCGCTGTAACCCTTTCTCTCGGGATAGTTCCAAAAGGTATGATAGCCCGGCGGCTCTTTCAGGTCGGCATCCAGCTGCTCGGGCTGCGCTTTGGTTTCCTGGAGACAAAGACCATCCGGAGATTCGCTCTGTAACCATTCCAGAAAGCCTTTCCCCCTGATAGCCCTGATGCCGTTGACATTCCAGCTGAGAAGCTTCGTCTCTTTCATACCTGTATCTCCAATTTGATATCAGCGTATTTATTTATTATACTTCCAATATAGCATAACACAATCAATGAAAGGGTGATAATTCATCTTGGATAAGATTTTTACCAATCTTACCAACGGTGGCCCGGTACAGGTTCATGTCCGTGACGGTAAAATAGTCCGTGTCCGCCCCCTCGTCCTGACGGATAACGACGCGGCCTCATGGACTATCGATGCCGACGGCCGAAAATTTACGCCACTGAGGAAGGCCTGTGTGTCTCCGTTCACCACCGCCGAGAAGGCGCGGATATATTCCGATGCACGTATTAAGTACCCCCTTATAAGAGAGGATTTCAACCCCGACGGCAAACGTAACCCGGAAAACCGGGGGAAGTCGAAGTACAGGCGCATCAGATGGGATACTGCTCTGGACATCGTCGCCGGTGAGATGAAGAGAATCAGGGAGACCTACGGTCCAGAAGCCGTCATGTCCCGGGCTTCCTCACACCATAACTGGGGTAACGTGGGCTACCGAACGTCAACATGGGCGCGGTTCTTCAACATGATTGGCTTCACCGATATCCTAGACAACCCCGACAGCTGGGAAGGGTGGCACTGGGGGGCGACACATGCCTACGGATTCTTCTGGCGACTCGGCATGCCGGAGCAGTACGACCTTCTGGAGGACGCCCTGAAGAGTACCGACCTCGTGGTGCACTGGGGCAACGACCCCGATTCGACGCGCGGCATCTACGGCGGGCAGGAATCGGTCGTCTGGCGCTACTGGTTAAGAGACCTGGGAAAGAAACAGATTTTTATCGACCCGTTCTGCAACTATACCGCCACCATCCTGGCGGACAAGTGGATTGCGCCACGCCCCGGCACCGATGCCGCCATGGCGGAAGCCATCGCCTACGTGTGGCTTACCGAAGGCACCTACGATAAAGACTACGTGGCCACGCATACGGTCGGCTTTGACGAATTTAAAAAGCATATCCTGGGAGAGGGTGATGGCATCGCCCGGACGCCGGAATGGGCGGCGGAAATTTCTGACGTCCCTGCCTATACCATCAAGAGTCTGGCGCGGGAATGGGCATCCGGTCGGACGATGCTGGCAGCCGGTTCGCGGGGTGGTGAGTCCGGCACCTGCCGCCAGGCCTACGGCACGGAATGGACCCGTCTGATGGTGCTCTTGCAGGCGATGCAGGGACTTGGCAAGCCGGGCGTCAATATCTGGGGCACGACCATGGGCCCGCCCTATAACGCCGACTTTGATTTTCCGGGCTACAGCTCCTTCGGGCCGAATTTCCTGAACGGACTCGCCGAAAATCCGGCGGAGAACCCGGTAAAACAGCGCATCTACCGTCTGCTCATCCCGGAGGCTATCCTTAATCCACCCATCCATTGGCTCGGCGAGACCTTCTGCGGACAGTCATTAGAGCAGCAGTTCGTCCCGTATACCTATCCGGCTCCCGGCTACTCCGAGGTCAAGATGTTCTATCGTTACGGCGGCTCGTTCCTCGGCACGATGACCGGCACCAATCGCTTTGTGAAAATGTACCAGAGTCCCAAGCTTGAATTCGTCGTCAACCAGGACTGCTGGTGGTGCACGGAGACGGGACTGGCCGATATCATCCTGCCGGCCTGCACCAACTTCGAGCGTTACGATATCGGCGAGTGGGCCAATACCGGCGGCTATACCCATCACGGCTCCAATGCCTGCAACCACCGGGTCATCGTCTACCAGCAAAAGTGCATCGAGCCATTATACGAGTCGAAGTCCGACTACCAGATATTCACGGAACTCGCCGAAAGATTAGGTATCAAAGAAAAATTTACCGAGGGCAACTCCGATGAGGACTGGATAGAGAAGGTTTTCAACCACTCCTCCCTTCCGCAATACCTGTCCTTTGAAGACTTGAAGAAGAAGGGGTATTTCATCGTACCCATGCCGGAGGACTACCAGCCGACGCCCGGCCTGCGCTGGTTCTACGACGGCCGGGAGTGCGATACGCCCGACCACTTTAACCCCAAGAGAAATACGGAAAAGGGTAAGGAACTGGGTACGTACAGCGGTAAGATAGAATTCGTTTCTCAGAGCCTGCTGGAACATCTCCCCGACGATGAAGAGAGGCCACCCCTCCCCCGCTATATCCCCAGCTGGGAGGGCTATAACTCGGAGCTGGTGAAGAAATACCCCCTCCAGCTTATCAGTCCCCACCCCAGGTACTCATTCCACACACATTATGACGCCAATACATCGTGGCTGAGAGAGATACCGGGACACCGCGTCCTGAAGGACGGCTATTACTGGCACCCGGTGCGTATTCATCCCTCGGACGCTATCTCCAGGGGCATCAATAGCGGCGATATCGTCAAGATTCATAACGACCGCGGCGCCGTGCTCTGCATCGCCGAGGTTACGGAGAGGATGAGACCGGGGGTGGTGCACTCGTACTACGGTTCCGGCAAGTACGACCCCCTGGAGCCGGGTAATCCGGAAAGCATCGACAGGGGCGGGTGTGTCAATATCCTTACGCCGGAAAGGGTGCTATCAAAGAACGCCCCCGGCATGGCTCCGAACTCGTGCCTGGTGGAAATAGAGAGGTGGGATAAATAACCGTCATTCCCGCTTTCCATATTGTCATTCTGGCCCCGTATCGGCGTACGGGGTAAACTCCGGCGGGAATCCAGCTTTTCCATATCGTCATTGCGAGTCCTCACGCTACGCTCAGGATAAACTCCGCGAAGCAATCCGCTTCTACCTCACCCCTTCTGGGTGAACCCCTGTGTCCCCGAATGTCATTGCGAGCGTAGCGAAGCAATCCGTTTCTACCTCACCCCCTGTATCCCCCCTGCCTTCGCCGAAGCGGCTACGCGCAGGCAGGCCTCGCCTTAGGAGGTGTCAAAGGAGAGGGGGAAAATAAAAAGAGGGGCTTGCGCCCCTCTTAAACACCCCTTAATAAAATGGAGCGGAAGACGAGATTCGAACTCGCGATCTTCTCCTTGGCAAGGAGACGTTCTACCGCTGAACTACTTCCGCCCGCTTTAGTCGTGGTGCCGAGGCCCAGAATCGAACTGGGGACACGCGGATTTTCAGTCCGCTGCTCTACCATCTGAGCTACCTCGGCGAACAGCTATATTTTACTTTAGATTTGGGTCGTAGTCAAGAATATTTACGTAGAGCATTCGTCAACCTCACCCTTGGGGGAGGAGCATCGTCTTACGTGATAAGCCGCAGATGATACTGGGCGGTTTACCTCCGCTGAAGCTTTAGTGTAAGCAGGCCTGGGTGGGAATAGATATCTCAGAATGGAGGGAGGGGAGGGGATTTTCAGTCCGCTGCTCTATTCAAGCACCACGTTATCTATCAGCCGCGTCTTGCCGATTTTCACCGCCAGGGACACCAGCGCCGGAGGCTTAATCCTGTGGAAAACTTCTTTCAGCGTCCCGGCATCGGCGATACTGATGTACTTGATATCGGCCAGCGGCTCTTTTTTGATAAGCTCGGTCATCTCGCGGCGTATGGCCCCGGCGTCCTTTTCCCCCTGTGACCAGCGTTCCTGGGCCAGTGCCAGCGTCCGGTAGAGGACGGTGGCCGCCTGCCGCTGCCTATCATTAAGGTAGGTATTGCGACTGCTCATCGCCAGGCCGTCGGGCTCGCGTACCGTGGGACAGGCCACCACCTCCAGGTCCATATCGAGGTCGGCGGCCATCTTTTTAATAACCAGTAACTGCTGGGCGTCCTTCTGCCCGAAGTAAGCTCTGGTCGGCTGGACAATATTGAACAGCTTGGCGACGACGGTGCTCACGCCGCGGAAGTGGCCGGGTCGGGCAGCCCCCTCCAGCCTCTCCGTAATCGCGCCGACCTCCACACGCGTATCGCAATTCTCGGGGTACATCCCGTCAGTCGCGGGCATAAAGACGAAATCGGTAATCGGCTCCAGCACCGCCAGGTCTCGCTTGGTGTCGCGCGGATAGTTTTTAAAGTCTTCCCTGGGGCCGAACTGGGTGGGATTGACGAAAATACTGACCACCACCGAGGCATTCTCGGCTCTGGCCTGCCGGACCAGCGACAGGTGCCCTTCGTGGAGAAAGCCCATCGTCGGGACGAAGCCGACAGGCTCCTCGAGCTCCTTACGTACCTGCCGCATCTCGGCTATTGTTTCCACGACCTTCATACGTTATGACTGTACAGGATAGGGCAGGGGAATTACAAATCAGGCGAGAAACTATTTATCAAGCTCAGCCAGCACTGCTTCGTCAATAATAAAACTGTGCTTTTCGGTGGGGAATGCGCCGGATTTCACTTCGTTGTAGTACTCGGTAATCGCGCTTGACATAATATCAGCCAGCTTGGCGTATTGCTTGGCGTGCTTGGGTACGAATTCGGTGAACGACCCCAGTATATCGTTGATAATTTGCACCTGTCCGTCGCAGTAAGGCCCGGCGCCGATGCCGATGGTGGGAACACTCACCTTTTGAGTAACCAGCCCGGCAAGTTTGTAGGGGACAGCCTCCAGAACTATGGAGAAGACGCCGGCCTGTTCCAGAGCCTGCGCATCCTCAATCAATTTTTTCGCCCCCTCAGCAGACCTGGCCTGCACCTTGAGACCTCCCAGTTGATAGACCGATTGCGGCGTCAGCCCCAGGTGGCCCATCACCGGGATGCCGCAGTCGACAATTCTCTTCACCTTGTCGGCGACGGTGACACCGCCTTCCAGCTTGACTGCCTGGGCGCCGGCTTCCTGTATGAAGCGGGCAGCGTTACGCATAGCGTCTTCGACACTTACATGGTAGGTCATAAACGGCATATCGCCGACTATCAGTGCCTGGCTGGTGCCTCTGACCACGGCTTTGGTGTGATGAATCATCACGTCCATGGTCACCGGTATCGGTGTTTCGTAGCCCAGAACCACCATACCCAGGCTATCCCCGACCAGTATCATCGGTATGCCGACATCTTCAACCAGTTTGGCTGTGGAGTAATCATAGGAGGTGAGCATAACTATCTTCTCACCCTTTTGCTTCATCTCTTTTATCTGATTAATCGTAACCCGCATGGCAGCTCCTTAGGTGAAGATTTTCTCGTCCAGCCTGGTGACGATGGCGTTTTTCTTATCGACATACACTACCTTTGGCCTGTAGTTCTTCGTCTCCGCTTCAGGGATATTAGTGTAGGTCAATATGATGACGAGGTCGCCCCTGACGGCCAATCGGGCGGCGGCCCCGTTCAGGCAGATTTCACCGCTGTCTTCTTCGCCTTCAATGGCATAGGTGGTGAAACGGGCGCCGTTGCTGATGTTGAGCACATGGACCTGCTCGTAGGGGATGATATCGGCCGCTTCCATGAGCTTCTTGTCGATGGTGATGCTGCCCTCGTAATCGATGTTGGCGTCGGTAACCGTGGCCCGGTGGATTTTACTTTTCAGCATAGTTCTCATTGGTCTTCCCCCTGAACGTATTTCGTCAGTTTGTTTTTAACACAGCTTCCAGTTCGCTGGCTTGCTTTTCATCGATTTTACCCTTGGCCAGAGCAATGGGAATGGTCTGCAGGCCGAGCTCTTTATAAGCGAATAACAGGGCCGGGGCCTTTTCGTGCAGAGCTTTAAGGTGTTTATCGACCGTACCGGTATCGCCGCGGGCTATCGGCCCGGTAAGGCATTGCGGTATGCCGATGGTCTCAATATTATGGAGGGTGCCTTTGATTAAGGGGAGGAGAGCTTCGGTAGCCTTGTCGGTGGGGACGGAGAATGTCTGCCAGAGGTCGGTGGCCATTTTGACCAGTGTCACCAGGTAGTTGCAGGCGAACACAGCCGCGGCGTGGTAAGCCACCTTGTCACCTGCTTCCAGCTTTATCCAGTGTCCCTCCAGGGCTGTAGCCATGTCCTTGAGGATGGTCAGCAGCGGCTCCTCGGCCTCAATGCCGAATGTCGAGCCGGGGATGTTTTCTATGGCCTGCTCGACCCCGGCAAAGGTCTGGAGGGGATGAAAACCGCCGACCATGGCACCGGATTTACGGGCCGGCTCCAGAATATCGGTAGAATCGGCGCCGCTGCAGTGAATGACACTCTGCCCACTGTGCCAGCGCACCTGAGAAGCCACCGTAGCGATAGCATCATCGGGAGTGGTAATAAAGACGAGCTCGGCAGCATCCGCGACTTCCTGGTTGCTATCCAGTATACGCAGGTTACTGACTACACCGGCCTTATTCACGGCGGAAGTCCGGGTTCGACGGGATGCGCCGACGAATCGGTAGCCCTTGCTGCTTAACAGTACAGCCAAGGCAGTACCCACGGTTCCGGCTCCGATAAATCCTACTTTGAGCATCATACCTCTTAAACAAAAACCCTCTCAGATATATTGAGAGGGCAAAATTTCCTGGGTCTCATTTTTGCCGTCTCGGTCGTATCCGATCCAAGCGACTTCTTTTGTTAAGGTCTTAGCTCTAAACTCACCGCCATAACGGTCGATGGTTACTGTAATTTTAACTCATAACAATTACCCTGTCAATAGCCCGCATTGACTCATAGTGAATAACCCCCGGCAAGCTGGGGGCAGGTCACACCTCAACAATATTGTGGAGAGACAATTGAGAGGAGAGCTATAGTCTATAAACAACATATCCGGGGACGTTATTACCTAAATTGGTAGCGCATACCGGATTTGAACCGGTGATCTCCTCCTTGAGAGGGAGGTGTCCTAACCGCTAGACGAATGCGCCACTCATTACGTCTGGCTGGGGAGGAAGGATTCGAACCTTCGCTGACGGATCCAGAGTCCGCTGTCCTACCACTAGACGACTCCCCAGCGACAGGTAAATTATAGCATCCAGCTATTTCTGTGGCAAGAATAAGGTAAGCACTGGCTCAGCATTAACCGTTTCCGCTTCTATTTCCTTTTGCCATTATTGGAATGATAAAGACCACGCAGCCAGCAAGAAAGATAATGCTACCGACAAGACCCGTAATACTGCCGCTTTGCAGACTCGATAGTATAAAGAAAATAGCACATACCAGAAAAAGAATCCAGCCCCAGAGGTTGACCCTCCTTTCCCGGCCATTGTCTTTAGTAGGCATAGCAATCACCTCAAGCAATTAATCAGTCATAAAAAAGGTAGTATTTATGAATTTGTGGTCTAGCTTTTGGAACCACAGTATCTGTATAGACCATTTGTAGATGCCTGTACAATATGTCAAAGTATAGCAATTTGAATAGGGAAAAACAATTAGCCTGTGATTTGACACTATCAATGCGACAGTTTATTGTTATCATGGGAGGGGATGCTTACCTGTGGCTCATTTAACTGACCTGCAAGAAATTCTGGGAGTTACGTTCAACCACTTGTCATTACTGGAAACGGCGCTAGTTCACAGTTCCTACGTTAATGAGAATCCTGCCTGCGTTTCCGGCCATAACGAGAGGCTCGAGTTCCTGGGTGATGCCGTCCTGGACTTCATCGTCGCCGATAAGCTGTATCAGGATTCCCCCGACTTCACCGAGGGGAAAATGACCAAGCGCCGGGCAGCCCTGGTGCGCCGGGATACCCTGGCCCGCGTGGCACGGTCTATCAGGCTCGGCGACTTTCTCTATATGGGTAAGGGGGAGGAGGCCAGCGGGGGGCGGAATAAGACACCCAACCTGGCGGGGGCTCTGGAGGCAGTGATTGCCGCCGTTTATCTCGACCGGGGAGCGGTTGCCACCGGAGACATGGTTGTCCGGTTACTCGGTGAAGAATGGGAGAGGGTAGTCAGTCAGGGCACGGGTGTCGATTACAAGTCGAAGTTGCAGGAGGTGTCGCAGGCCAGGTTTCAGCTGACGCCTGCCTACCGTCTGGTGGACGAGTCGGGTCCGGACCATGATAAAAGGTTTACGGTCGAGGTGAAGGTCGGTGCCGAGATTATGGGCAATGGTGTAGGCAAGAGTAAAAAGCTGGCCGAAACGGAAGCCGCCCGCACGGCACTGGAACTACTTGATAAGGGCCGTATTGCGTCAAATTAAACTGTTACCGAAGCCCTCCTTGTTGCCTCATAATTCCGGTTACCCAAACCGGCGGGGCGTAAGGCCAGCTGCCATAACTGTTCCAGGTTACTGTTTACCTGCTTCAATAACAGCAACGGGTTTAACCAGTGATAGGTGGCTACCGGTTCCTGCTGGTAGGCTTCCGTAAGCCTACCAGCTTCCAGTAATCGATGGCAGGGTGTTCTTGCCGTGTCGCAGGCCTTGTTCACTTTAGCACCATGTCTCGTCTTACTCACCAACTTCATCGTGGAGCGGGTGAAGCTAATCTTCTCCCGCTGGCAATAGGTGAAAAGATGCTGGTTAATAAACTCGCTCGTTTGCCGGTAACGGATGATACCTGTTAAAATGGGATATCATATCTGGTTCCTGGATTGCGTTCAATTCAATGTTATCACTAAGCCAAATCCTGGCCATAGCCATCTTCGTCATAATGCTCGCTGTCATTATCAGCGATAAGGCACCGCGTTATATCCCGGCCCTTATCGGCGCGGCCCTTATGATACTGGTCGTCTTTCTGGGAGTTATGCAGAGCCCGGAATCGGCCTGGAACGTGCTGAACCTGGAGCAGGTGGGGCAGTGGCAATTCTGGGTACCCGGAGAGGCTCATATAGAATCATACGGCGTGAACTGGCAGACCATCATCTTCATCGGCGGGATGATGGTAATGGTCGCCGGCATGGAGAGGGTGGGGTTTTTCCGCTGGCTATGTCTTTTTGCGGCACGTCTGGTAGGGTGCCGGGTGATACCCCTGCTGCTGTTATTCATGTTTATCTCCGGGTTTTTATCCATGTTCATCGACAGTATCACCGTACTGCTCTTCCTGAGCCTGGTAACCGTTGAACTAGCACGACTTTTCAAGTTCGACCCCGTGCCAGTGATAGTGGCTGAAATTTTCGCCGCCAACACCGGCGGCAGCGCCACCATGAGCGGTGACCCGCCCAATATCATCATCGGCACCGCCCTCGGCTATAATTTCTTCGACTTTGCTGCCAATACCGGCATTATCGCCTGGACGTGCATGGCTTTTGCCCTCGTCTATTTTTATTTCATCTTCCGTAAAAGTCTGAAGCAGAAGACCGACCCTGACGAAATGATGAAGGTTTGCCCCCTGCCCGGTTCGGCTATAACCGACCGCCGCCTGTTCACGATAGATACGGGCATCTTCATCCTGATAGTACTTCTTATCGTGACCCATGCCGAGACCGGGCTTTCGATGGCTCTTATCGGCATTATCGCGGCCGGCCTGACGCTGGCAACGGATATCAAAGACATGCCGCACGTTTTCAAAGCGGTCAACTGGCAGACATTGCTTTTCTTCCTGGGACTGTTTGTCTGTGTCGGCGGATTGGAAGAGACCGGTGTCCTGGAGATAATTGCCAAATTCATCAGCGATGCATCTGGTGGCCAAATAATCGTTGCCATACCGTTCATACTATGGATTTCCGCTTTCGCCTCGGCGATAGTCGACAATATACCGTTCGCGGCTACCATGGTTCCGGTCATCAAGGAGCTCTCGGTAGTCGGGGCGATGAGCCTGCCGACGCTCGCCTGGGCACTGGCACTGGGGACCGACCTCGGCGGCAACGCTACCCCCATCGGCGCTTCGGCCAACGTGGTAGGCACGGCGGTGGCCAGCAAAGAGGGCTACCCTATCAGCTGGGGCAGATTCCTGAAATACGCAGTGCCGCCCATGATTATAGTCGTGGGCATCAGCCACCTGATGCTTATCTGGCGCTACGCCTGAACAATGTAAACAGGTTGCGCAAGCTTTACGTTATATAGTATCATTTTAATAGTTGCCCCTGTAGCTCAGGTGGATAGAGCGCCGGCCTCCGAAGCCGGGTGCGAGCGTTCAAGTCGCTCCAGGGGCGTTTTTGGTATGTGGAGCTAATAATGACGAAAGAAAAGAGCCTCATCGAAATCAGATGGCACGGACGCGGCGGACAGGGCGCGGTTACCTCTACCGAGTTGATGGCGCAGGCGGCCATAAGCGAAGGCAAGTATGCCCAGGCTTTCCCCAGCTTCGGACCGGAGCGCCGGGGAGCGCCGGTGCAGGCTTTTAACAGAATAGACAGCCAGGCTCCGGTTAGAATCAGGGCGGATATTACCGAACCGGATGTTGTCGTGGTGCTTGACCCGGGTCTACTTGATAAGGTCAATGTGACTTCCGGCCTGAAAAAAGACGGGTGGGTCGTAATCAATACCAGAAAAACAGCTAAGGAAATAAAGTCCGAGTTCGGCATTAAATACCCGGTGGCCACGGTAAACGCCATTAAAATCGCGCGTGAGACACTGGGAGTGCCCATCGTCAATACCACCATGCTCGGGGCCGTCATTAAGACGACGGGGATTGTCAAGAAAGAATCAGTCTATGCACCGCTGGAAAAGCGTTTCGGCAGGCTGGGAGAACGTAATATCAAAGCCATGGAAACAGCCTACGAAGAAGTAGTAGTTGAGGAGCAATAAATGGCTAAATCCGAGAGTGAATATACCTGGAAAAACCTGGAAATCGGCGCCATTATCGCCGACCCGGGAAGCGCCCGGCAGTACGAGAGCGGGACCTGGCGGTCGCAGCGACCGACCTACGACTTCAAGAAATGCATCAAGTGCGGTCTCTGCGCTTTGTATTGCCCGGAAGGATGCATCGGAGAGAACGAGGAGGGGTATTTTGAAGCCGACCTGTTCTACTGCAAGGGGTGCGGCATCTGCGCCAGGGAATGCTGGCCCAGAGTGATAACAATGGTAGAGGAGGTGGAATAATGGCCACGCGAGTAGGTGTTGAGGTTTCCATTGCGATAG
The DNA here is from genome assembly GCA_034430675.1 of Dehalococcoidales bacterium. GTDB lineage: Bacteria > Chloroflexota > Dehalococcoidia > Dehalococcoidales > RBG-16-60-22 > JAFGPF01. The sequence goes on along the minus strand of DAOUEB010000064.1, from coordinate 1,284 downwards.
CGGATGCGGTAAAGCTGGCCAACCCGGACGTCGTCGCGGCCTACCCAATTACCCCGCAGACCCACATCGTCGAGCACCTGGCCGAGCTGGTAGCCAACGGGGAACTGGACGCCGAATACATACCGGTAGAATCGGAACACTCGGCCATGAGCGCCTGCCTCGGTTCGGCGGCAGCCGGCGCCCGTACCTTTACGGCCACGGCCAGTCAGGGGCTGGCACTGATGAACGAGGTTGTATATGTCGCCGCGCCGATGCGGCTTCCCATCATCATGGCGGTAGCCAATCGGGCGCTGTCAGCACCGCTGAGTATCTGGTGCGACCATTCCGACCTGATGTCCGTCAGGGACACCGGCTGGATACAGATAGTCGCGGAAAACGGGCAGCAGTGTGTTGATAATATTATCTGTGCTTTCCGCATCGGCGAAGACCGGCGCGTGCTACTACCAGTGATGGTCCACCTAGACGGTTTCACCCTGACGCACGTTATCGAGCCGATAACCTTCCCGGAGCAGAGCGAAGTAGATAAATTCCTGCCTCCTAATAATTTTCCCCTGCCGCTGAATCCGGACAAGCCGGTGGCTATGGGAGACTTTGCCCCGCCGATTATCTTTACCGAGACAAAATGGGCGCAGGAAATGAATATATGTGCTTCCAAAAAGGTTATCATGGAGGTCTGGGATAAATATGAAAAAGCCTTCGGGCGGAAGTACTCGCCAGTCGAGAAGCACCACAGCGACGGCGCCAAAGTCGTTCTGATGACGATGGGGAGCGTGGGCGAGACGGCCTCGGTAGCCATCGACGAGATGAGAGACGAAGGACAGGACGTGGGGCAGGTAAGGCTGCGTCTGTGGCGGCCTTTCCCCTTCGAGGAGTTGCGCGAGGCCCTGAAGGACACCGAAGTGCTCATCGTGCTGGACAGGGCCATCTCCTACGGCGGGCCGGGCGGACCGCTTGCTTCCGAGGTCAAGGCAGCCTTTTACGACCAGGCGAAAAAACCCAGGATTGTCAGCTTCGTGGGCGGACTCGGCGGCCGGGATATTACCGTTGCCGGCTTCAAAGACATGGTCAAGAAAGGCACCGAGATTGCCCGCACAGGAAGCAAGAACGAATACGAGATTTACGGGGTGAGGGAATAATGGAAAAATACGCGGTTTACGTACCTCGACTTGTCAAGAAAAAGGAGAATTTCGCGCCGGGTCACCGTGCCTGCATCGGCTGTGGCGAAGCCCTGGCGATGCGGCAGGCGTTCAAAGCCCTCGATAATAACGTTATCGTCGTCAACGC
>DAOUEB010000063.1:0-6820 GCA_034430675.1 Dehalococcoidales bacterium | reverse complement strand
ACAGCGAAAGCAGGGTAATCAGGCTTTATCGAGTTTCTTACGATATAGAAATAACCCAGGGTAGAATGATGCGGGCGGGTTTGCCCGTGCACCTGGTGACGCGCTTGAAGGATGGCCGGTGAACCGGTGTTGCTTGAATTCTCGGCTTGACAAACTGGCGCTTAAACCTTACGATTTTTATTGAGGCCGTGCTAGATGGGGAGCTAGCGGTGCCCTGTACCTGAAATCCGCTACAGCAGGGTCGAATTCCTGCTTGAGGCTTTTATCTGGTGGGACTACCCGTATTAAGTGGTGTTGAAGGTCGGGTCCTGCGCGGCAGAGTGCTATGAACCCCGTCAGGTCCGAGAGGAAGCAGCGGTAAATAGTTTTTTCTGGGTGCCGCAGGTATGCCTGGCTGGAGCCGGCTGGCACGGGTAAGCCGTTAGGTGAAGTCGAGGGCAGGTGCACGGCCTCTAAATTTTTACGATGAATAAAGACCTGTCCCGGGGCGATGCTGATTCGCTGCTGGCTCAGACCAGGAAGCTGCTGCGCCGGTTCGGCCTCAAAGCGCGGAAGGGACTGGGACAGCATTTCCTCGTCGATGATGAAGTCCTCGAAGCTATCCTTGCCTCTGCCGACCTTACCCCGGACGATACCGTTATCGAGGTAGGGCCGGGACTGGGCATTATGACCGCTAAACTGGCGGAACGGGCCGGCTGGGTCATCGCCATCGAGCTGGACAACAAGCTGGCGGCTATTCTTAAAAAGACGCTGCCTCACGATAATATCGTCATTCTCAACGAGGACGTCCTCGGCACCGACCCCAAAGCTATGTTGCAGGGGCGGGCGCCGAGCTTCCCGGCGGCGTTAAGTCCCTATAAAGTGGTAGCCAACCTGCCGTACTATATTACTTCTCCCGTCCTCCGCCATTTCCTCGAAGCATCCGTAAAACCGGAGGTAATGGTGGTCATGGTGCAGAAAGAGGTGGCGGAAGCCATCGTGGCCGGGCCCGGCCGGCGGAGCGTGCTCAGCATCAGCGTGCAGTTCTACGGACGGCCGAGCATCGTGGCCCATGTGCCCGCCAGCTCCTTTTACCCGGCGCCGGAGGTCGATTCGGCGGTAGTTAAGATAGAAGTCTACCCCCGTCCCCCGGTTGATGTTGATGAAGAGGGATTTTTCGCGCTTGTGCGCGCCGGCTTCACGGCGACCCGCAAGCAGGTGGCCAATTCGCTGGCACAGGGATTAAAACTGCCCAAGGCCGAGGCCCTGGGCTTGCTGGGGGAGGCGGATATAGACCCGCAGCGGCGGGCGGAGACGTTTACCCTGGAGGAGTGGGCGACCCTATGGCGGGTATTTAATCGAATGAGAGAAGAATAACATGCCGACAGTCAAAGCTCCGGCCAAGCTCAACCTGACGCTCGAAGTCCTGGGGAAGCGTCCCGACGGCTTCCACGAGATACGCAGCGTTCTTCAGGCGATAGACCTGTGCGATACGCTGCATCTTGAGGCCGGACAGGGGATTTCCTTCCAATGCGACATGGAGGGATGGTCGGCGGAAGAAAGCCTGGTCAGCAGGGCGGTGAATCTCTTGCGGGAAGCTGCGGGGTGCTCTGAGGGGGCAAGTGTAAAGATAGAAAAACGCATACCCCTGATGTCGGGACTTGGTGGCGACAGCAGCGATGCCGCCGCCGTACTGCGCTACCTCAACGAGCTCTGGGGTCTGGACCTGCCGAGGGAAAAGCTGCTGGAGCTGGCGGCGCAACTGGGCTCGGACGTTTTTTTCTTTCTCCGCGGCGGCACAGCCCTGGTTGAGGGGAGGGGAGAGAAAGTAACGCCGCTGCCGTCACTTGAAAAAATGTGGGTGGTGCTGGTGTTGCCGGATGTGCCTGTTAAAGCGGGTAAGACTGCGCGGATGTACGCCGGCCTTAAGGATAGTTATTATACGGACGGCAATATCACGGAAAAACTGGTAACCGTACTCAATAAGGGTAAAGGATTCAGGCCGTCAATGCTATTCAACGTGTTCGAGAATATCGCCTTTGACGATTTTGATGTACGCCGGGTGTATGTAGAGCACCTTATCAAGCTGGGCGCTCCTCACGTCCACCTTGCCGGCTCGGGGCCAACTCTGTTCACGATGTTCCAGGACAAAGAAAAGGCCGAGGAGTTATGCACACGTTGTAAGAACCAGGGTATGAAAGCGTACCTGGCGGTGACGATATGAAGAATGTTAGGTTTTATGGGGAAAGCCCTTATACCGTAGCCGTAGTTCACGGCGGTCCGGGCGCGCCCGGTGAGATGGCGCCGGTCGCCAGGGAGCTTGCCTCGCTTACCGGTGTCCTGGAACCTCTGCAAACGAAAGACACCCTCGAAGGGCAGGTGGAAGAGCTGCGTGATGTCCTGGAAAAGTACGGGAGCCTTCCTATCACTTTGATAGGCTGGTCTTGGGGGGCCTGGCTCGGCTTTATTTTCGCCGCCCGCTATCCTTTGACCATCAGGAAACTCGTACTCATCGCCAGCGGTCCTTTTGAAGAAAGGTATGCCGGGGATATTATGCCCACCCGGCTGAACCGGATGACGGAGAAGCAGAGGGCCGAGGTCTTTCGCATAACGGAGATTTTGAATAATCCGTCCGTCGAGGGTAAGAACGCACCTTTCGCCCGACTGGGGGAGCTAATTATCATGGCCGACACATACGACCCATTGCCGTACCAGAGCGAAGCGCTGGAATGCCGTTACGATATCTATGATAGCGTCTGGTGGGAAGCCAACGAGCTGAGAAACAGCGGAGAGCTCCTTGAGTTCGGGAGGGAAATACGGTGTCCGGTGGTGGCTATCCACGGCGACTACGACCCGCGTCCCGCCGAGGGCGTCAGGGAGCCGCTTTCACGCGTCCTGAAAGATTTTAAGTTAATTTTGCTGGAGAAGTGCGGACATGAACCTTGGATAGAGAAGGCTGCCGCGGACAAATTTTATAAGATACTTAAAAATGAGTTAGAATAGCGTATACTATATAAGAATTATCAAATAAAGCAGGGGGTTTTCAATGGCGTACGAGACAGATGACAATTTACAGGAAGCTTTCGGCGGCGAGAGCAAGGCCAACCGGCGTTATATATTCTTTGCGGAGAAGGCGGAGAAAGAGGGGTATCCGCAGGTAGCCAGGCTTTTCCGGGCGGTTGCCGAAGCGGAAACGGTACATGCCCGGAACCACCTGAATGCCATGGACGCGATTGGCTCTATCAGGGATAACCTGCTGGCGGCTGTAATTGGCGAGTACCAGGAGTTCACCTCTATGTACCCGGCCTTTATCGAGAAGGCGGAGGAGGAAAAGAACGAGCGGGCCAGGCGCACTTTTAATTGGGCCAACGAGGTGGAGAAAATCCACCACGGCTACTTCGAGGCGGCGCTGGAAGCTGTTAAGGATAGCAAGCAGCCGGAGGATAATACCTACTACGTCTGCCAGGTCTGTGGAAATACCGTCACCGGGGAACCCCCGGAAAAGTGCCCCGTGTGCGGGGCGCCGGCCACGGCGTTTAAGAAAACGGAGTAGCTGTCATTGCGTGGCAATTCCTTAGTATAGACAAGCAATACTATGTCTATATAATGTCCAACACCCTGTTGTCATTGCGAGGAGCGTAGCGACGCGGCAATCTCTAACTATGGACAAGCAATACTATGTCTATATAATGACCAATATCACGAACACGGTCACCTATACAGGCGTTACCAACGACCTGTATAGAAGAATCTATGAGCATAAGAATAAACTGAGCGAAGGATTTACCGCAAAGTACAACATAAATAAACTTGTGTATTATGAAGTTTGCCAGAATGTTGAAAGTGCTGTTTCAAGAGAAAAGCAAATCAAGAGCTGGTCAAGAGAAGATAAGGTAAAATTGATTAACACGATGAATAAAGACTGGCATGATTTGTACGGGGAGTTGTGAGAAGGCTAAGATAGAGATTGCCACGCCCCGATTTCATCGGGGCTCGCAATGACAAATGAACCTGCGGGGCGCCTGCAAAGGCGTTTAAGAAGGTGGAGTAGGGGGGATTAAGGGGGATTTAACCGCCCCCTCACCATCTCCTCCTCGTCCTGTTTGCTGTTTATCTTGCCGTCCAGTCTGGCTTCGCGGAGGGTTTGAAGGGCCTCTTTAATTTTCGGTCCCTGCGGCACACCCAGCTTTATCAGGTCTTCCCCGCTGAGGGCCGGATTGACGTGGCGCAGCACGTTGAGGTAAAGCTCGATGTGCTCGGCGGCGGTGGGAGAAGCGGTTCCCAGAGAGCTGGCCGTAAGCGCTGTCAGGCCGTAGCCGTGCAGCAGGTCGTAAATCAGGCTCGGCGCCAGGCCGGGCGCGGATAGCTCCTTTGTTTTTTTCTTGATAGCTGCCGTATCCCGCAGCACCTGTGCCGTTGCTTTGGGCAGATGGAGATAGGAAATAATCTGTTCTGATTCGTCGGTGGTCGGGCGGTAGGCCAGCAGCGCCAGGTAAAGCTGTGGGTGCGGCTCATCGGGCAGGTAGCGCTCTCGCGCCAAGGCGAAGGTCTCCGCCAGCCATTCGTCCCCCTTCAATGAGGGATGCAGCTTCTTCAACACACCGAGTTTATCGGCACGTTTCAGGGCTTTCTCCGGCAGTTCTTCTTTCAGGACAAGCTCCAGCTCGTGGCGGATGCGGTCGCCGCTGACGGTTGTCAGCATGGTGATGTCACGTTTTACCATATTGAGTGTCGAGGGTTCTATACGAAAATCCAGCCGCTGCTCGTAGCGCAGGACGCGCCAGATGCGGGTGGCATCGTCGATGAAGCTGTTATCGTGAAGCACCTGAAGCAGCTTCTTTTTAAGGTCCTGCCGTCCGCCGTGAGGGTCGATAAGCTCACCGAAGTGGCGCGGGTTAAGCTCGACGGCCATGGAATTGACGGTAAAGTCGCGGCGGGCGAGGTCGTCAACGATAGTACCGGGCTTCACCGTGGGCAGGGCGCCGGGATGGGCGTAGGTCTCGGCGCGGGCGGTAGCTATGTCGGCGCTCCTCTTGTCCCACTGGAGCTTGGCGGTGCCGAAGCGTGGGTGGGTGGTAACCATAGCCCGTTTGCCGCGCGCCATCTCCCGTGCCAGCTTGATGGCGTCCCCCTCGACCACTATATCGAGGTCGAGATTGCTACGCTCCAGAAGCAGGTCGCGCACCACACCCCCGACCAGGTACAGACGCTGCTGCTGCCTCTGCGCCACGTCCCCCGCTTTCCTGATAAAGTCGATTAAGTCGGCGGGCAGCTGCTCCTGTATCCGCTCGGCCAGATTGATAATTTCAGGCATATTCATTATACCTTGTAGTATAGCACAGGCTGTCCATAACATTGTCATTTTTGGCACTAACCGCTTATAATGAACGGTATGAAAGTCGTCTCGATTGTCGGCATGCCCGGCTCCGGCAAGTCCGAGGTTGCCGGGATGTTTCGTGATAAAGGTTTTACCACGGTCAGGTTCGGCGACATTACCGATGAGGAGGTAAAGAAGCAGGGCCTGAAGCTGAACGAAAATAACGAGCGAAAGGCCAGGGAGTCCCTCAGGGAAAAACACGGCATGGATGCCTACGCCAGGTTGAGCCTCCCCCGTATCGATGCCGCCCTGAAGACATCGAATGTGGCGGTCGACGGACTTTATTCCTGGGAGGAATATATCTTTCTCAAGGAACACTACGGGGATGATTTTGTCGTCGTGGCGGTCTGGTCGTCGCCGAAAGCCAGATATGCCCGATTGGGCGGGCGCAAAATAAGGCCACTGACGCCGCAGGAAGCCGCCAGTCGCGACCGTGCCGAAATCGAGAACCTTAATAAGGGCGGGCCGATTGCCCTGGCCGATTTTACCGTCCTGAACGATTCATCGCTGGACAGCCTGAAGCAGCCGGTAGAAAGGATTATCGATAAACTGATATGACAGATATACTGAAAAGGCCGGGAAAAGACGAGTATTTCCTGAAAGTTGCTTCGGTGGTGGCGGAGCAGTCCACCTGCCGCCGTCACCACATGGGTGCCATTGCCGTGAGAAACAAGCATATCCTGGCCACCGGCTATAACGGGGCGCCGGCCGGGGCGAAAGACTGTCTGGAACTCGGCTGCCTGCGTGACGAACTGGGTATAGAATCGGGGACAAGACAGGAAATATGCCGCGCTATCCACGCCGAGCAGAACGTTATTATCCAGGCGGGGCTCCACGGGGTCAGCCTCGAAGGGAGCACTGTTTACTGCACGCACACGCCCTGCGTGCTCTGCGCCAAGATGCTGGTCAATGCCAAGATAGCGCGCTTCGTCAGCTTCAGGAAATACAACGACGACAGGTTCATAGAGCTCTTTGAGGAAGCGGGTATAGAAGTCGATATAAGGGACAGGCCGCCGTCGGAAATAACCTACTTAGATTAACGCTTTCTCTTTGTTGCTTCACGGACGGCCTTGGCGATATCTCCGGCGGTCAGTCCGTATCTTTCCAGTAGTTCATTCGGCTTGCCGGACATACCGAAGACATCATTGACGGCAACGAATTCCATCGGCACCGGGCGGTGCCTAGCGATAATACGCGCTGCCGTGCTGCCCAGTCCGCCGTGCTCCTGGTGCTCCTCGGCGGTGACAATTGCCCCGGTCTCACTGGCTGCTTTAACGATAGCCGCTTCGTCGATAGGTTTAAGCGTGGGCATATTCAGCACCCGGCAGTCGGCGCCTTCCTTGGCCAGTTCGGCGGCGGCCTCCAGCGCCTGCGCTACCATGACGCCGATAGCTATTACTGTAACGTCTTTGCCTGGCCTCAGGGTGACCGCCTTGCCGATTTCAAATCGGTAATCGGTGCCGT
>DAOUEB010000062.1:0-7980 GCA_034430675.1 Dehalococcoidales bacterium | reverse complement strand
CCCGGCTTGAAATTTTCAACCAGAATATCGGCGCTTTTTACCAGCCCCAGAAGCATTTCCGCCCCCTGCTCGGAGGCTAAATCAAGCGTGACGCTTTTCTTACCGCGGTTAAGGCTAAGGAAGTACGTGCTCACGCCCCGGACGACCGGGCCGTTGCCCCGGGCGATATCACCCACCCCCGGTCTTTCTATCTTGATAACCTCGGCTCCAAGGTCGCTTAGCAGCATAGTGGCAAAAGGGCCGAACAACACCTGCGTCAGGTCAAGGACTCGTATTCCGTCCAGCGGACCGGCCATGTTTCACCTCGCTCATGTTAGCTTTGATTATTATCCTCTTACCCTGAAAACTTTAGGCGGACGGCCTGTCTTTGTCAAGATTCGGGTATAGTGTACGAACCGGCATAGTTATATCGTGGGATTCCGGCATCAGGCTAACAAGGTTGCCAGCCAGGCCCATCACGAGTAGAATGTATATGTAATTCTTTAATCTTTTCATCAAGGAGCGAGTAATGGCCCGGGGATACATGGAGAAAATTCTATTCGTAAATCTCTCTACAGGAGAGACAACAGCAGAACCGCTTGATGAGAATATGTGTCAGGATTTCATCGGGGGTTACGGCATCGGCGCGAGGATTCTTTACACTCGGCAGAAAGGCGGCGTCGACGCGCTGGGGCCGGAGAACACCCTCGGTATGATTACCGGACCGCTTACCGGCACTCCGGCTATTACCGGCTGCCGCTTCGAGGTGGTGGGAAAATCGCCGCTTACCGGCGGCTGGGGAGATGCCAACGCCGGAGGGTTTTTCGGTCCCAACCTGAAATTCGCCGGCTACGACGGGATATTTATCACCGGTGTTTCTGAAAAGCCCGTTTACCTGTTTATCGACAACGGCAAAGCCGAATTGAAAGACGCCGCCCACCTCTGGGGCAAAAGCACCTTTGAAACCGATGATATGCTTCAGGCTGAACACGGTAAAACAGCCAGAGCGGTCAGCATCGGACCGGGTGGGGAGAAACGCTCTCTCATTGCCTGCATGATGAACTACGGAGGGGATGCCGTCGGGCGCTCCGGTCTGGGCGCGGTCATGGGTTCCAAGATGCTCAAGGCGGTGGTGGTCAAGGGAGATATGAAAGTGCCCGTGGCCGACGCCGATGCCGTCGACCGATTAAGAAAGGAACATATGGCCGAGATAAAAGGGCCCGGCCTCGAAGGATTTCACAGGTACGGCACCAGCGGTCATACCGACGAGTCGGTCCACAGCGGTGATACTCCGGTGAAAAACTGGGGCGGTATCGGTGTTATCGACCTGCCCGATGTATCGGGTCTCAACAAGGACGTGATGGACATCAACGTGGCAAGTCGTATAGGCTGCTGGCACTGTCCCATCGCCTGCAAGGGCAGGCTGAAAGAAGGCACCGGCGAGTATAAATACCCGGCGGGCACCCACCGGCCGGAATACGAGACTGCCGCTACTTTCGGAGCGATGTGCCTTAATAACAATCTTGAGGCAATCGCTATGGCGAACCACATCTGCAACAGCTACGGGGTGGATACCATATCCGCCGGCACCATCATCGCCTTCGCCATGGAATGCTACGAGAACGGCATCATCGGCAAGGCCGATACGGACGGAATCGAACTGACCTGGGGCAACCACCGCGCTATGATTGCCATGACGGAGAAACTGGCCAGGCGGGAGGGGTTCGGCGCCGTCCTCGCCGACGGCGTAAAGGTTGCCGCGGAGAGAATCGGCCGGGGAGCAGATAAGTTTGCGGTACACATCGGGGGGCAGGAGCTGGGAATGCACGACCCCAAATTCGATTTTCCATTCTTCCGTGGCAAACCGACGGCTGCCAGGTACCAGATGGACGCTACTCCCGGACGGCATACCACCGGCTTCGGGCCCAGTCAGTTCGAGGACTACGTTCTAAGCGCCTCCGGACTCTGCCTGCATAGCGACACCTTGGTCCCCGACCCGAGCATATATATAAGGGGCTATATGAGCGCCGTGACAGGCCGGGACTATTCGCAGGATAGAATACTCAAGTGCGGCGAGAGAATTGCCAATATCAGGCATGTCTTTAACCTGCGCGAAGGCATCAATCCACGGGAGCTCAAGGTGCACGGCAGGATAACAGGCAGTCCCCCCCAGGAAGACGGCCCGCTGGCCGGCGTGACATCTGATATCGATAAAGAGGTAAACGAGAACCTTGACGCCATGGACTGGGACCAGGCAACGACGAAACCGAGAAAGGAAAAACTTCTGGAACTCGGCCTGGATGATGTAGCCACGGAACTCTGGCCACTATAGAGCAACCCCCGAAATTAGATATTATTCCTTACGTCTGTGCGAGGAGGTATACAGCACTATGAAAAGCCTTGAAGGTAAGGTCGCCCTGGTTACGGGAGCCGCCAGCAAGAGGGGCATGGGACACGCCGTCGCCCTGCGGCTGGCAGCGGAAGGGGCCGATGTAATCGTCCTGGATAAATACGCCTCTCCTGAAAGCATCTGGCCCGGGGACGAAGGATGGGGCGGACTGGACTCCGTCGCCGAAGAAATCAAGTCCCGGGGCGGGGAGGCACTGGCGGTGGTGGCGGATATCAGCGACAGTAAAGCGGTGGACGATGCCGTGGCAAAATCCCTGAAAAAGTTCGGTAAAATAGACATCCTGGTACATTGCGGCGGTATCCGCGGCTCGATGACCACGCCGATAATCGACCTCGCCGAAGATGAGTGGCGGGCTATCCTGGACATTAATCTTACCGGTTCGTTTCTTATCTCCAGGGCCGTTGCCAAAACGATGGTCCCGGACGGAGAAGGTAAAAAGATAGTGCTCATCGGCTCGATGGCGGCCCTGAAAGGTTACGCCGGAAGCGCCGGCTACTGCGCCTCCAAGCATGGCATTCTGGGACTTGGAAGAACGCTGGCCGCCGAGCTGGCGCAATACAAGATAAACGTTAATGTTATCAATCCGGGCGGCTTTGAAACCAACCTGCGGGACGAGCAAATCACCAGGAGCGCCAAGGCCCGGGGCATCAGCCTGGAAAAAGCCGTCGAAGAAGAATCTAAAAGCACGGGGCCCAGCGGCATACCCCTGGGTCGACTCGGCAAACCGGAAGAAATCGCCGACCTTGTCTTTTTCCTGGTCTCCGACCAGTCCAAATACATCACCGGCGAGGCAATCCTCATCGGCGGCGGTATCAATTAATACGTCTCATCACAGGGAAGCATTATACAAAACATGAAACCTGATACAAAGGACTTCTGGCAATACCTGTTTTCGCCCGAATCCATCGCCGTAATCGGGGCATCCAACACATCGGGGTCGTGGGGAAACAACACCATGAGGGGCCTTCTCGCCACGAAGGGGAGAAAGATTTATCCGGTCAATCCCAGAACCGGCGAAATTCTCGGTCTCAAGGTCTACCGCAACGTCGCGGACATACCGGATACGGTCGACCTGGCGGTGATAGTCGTCGGGGCGCCGCTGGTCCCCCGGGTATTAAGCGAGTGCGCCTCGAAGGGGGTTAAGACCGCTGTTGTTATTTCCTCCGGATTCGGGGAAACGGGCGAGGAAGGCCGGGAACTGGAAGACGAGCTAACCCGGATTGCCGGCCGGGGGGGCATACGCTTTATCGGCCCGAACAGCATGGGGCATGCCGATACGCGGTCGCAACTATCGACCTTCGGACAGGCGGTCGAAACGCCCGGCGGCACGGTCGCCGTCCTTTCGCAGAGCGGCAACATATGTATCAGGATAATACAAAATCTGAAGGCCTCCGGCATCGCTCTAAGTAAATATGTCAGCACCGGCAACGAAGCCGACCTGCGCATGGAAGACTTCCTGGAGTACCTGGCGCAAGACGATGACACCAGGATAATCGCCGCTTATATCGAAGGGCTGCGCGACGGGAGACGTTTCATGCGACTGGCCAGGAGAATTACTGCCCGCAAACCGATTGTCGTCCTCAAGGTGGGCGGGACCGAAGAATCGGCCAGAGCCGTCAGGTCCCACACCGGGGCGATGGCTGGCGCCGACGAAGTATACGACGCCGCCTTCAAGCAGTCAGGCGTAATCAGAGTCGATGATGACGATGAGCTCTGCGACGTGGTGTACGCATTACGCAATTGCCCGCTACCCCGGGGTAACCGGGTCGGTATATTGAGTATCGGGGGAGGGCCGGGGGCACTGACCGCCGAAGCCTGCGTGAAGGAAGGGCTGGCCGTAGGCGAGCTTGAGGAATCCACGCTGAAGAAACTGGATAAACACCTGCCCCCGCGGTGGCCCCGCCGGAACCCTGTCGATATGGCCGGCCCCAGCGTCAACGAGCTATCGTTAATAACCGACCTGCTCCTGGCGCTGCTCGAAGATAACGGCATAGATGCCGTTTTCCTGCTGGTGCCGATTGTCATGGACAGGGCTTTCCTGGCCGACCGCATGGGGCTTAATACCGTACAGATTAAGGGCGAACGGAAAAAGGAAGAGAAGAACCTCAAATTAATCAGGGAAAAGTCAGAAGAATACGGGAAGCCGGTGTTTGTACTCTGGCAATCTCGCGATATTAAACCCGACCCCGCCGTATCCGCCCTTTACCGTCGGGAGAAAATCCCGGTGCAGGGCAACGCGCGCCGCGCCGCCAAAATAATGCGTTACCTGACCCGGTACCGGCGCTATCTCAATGCGGCCGCCGGAAAATAATAGCCGTGTCAGGCTTTTTTACGGCTTGTCCTGATTACTCCCCCGGCTTCCAGTTCGGCGATATCTTCGTTAGAATACCCCAGCCGGAGTAAAATTTCCCCGGTATGCTGACCCAGCATGGGTGACGGCCCTTGAGGTTGCCCCGGTGTTTTTTTCAATTTCACCGGCAGGCCCAGCATCTTCATCTCCCCGCGTACGGGGTGATTGGTGGTATAAATCATTTCATTGGCCGCCAGCTGGGGATGGGCGCATACTTCCTCGTAGGTGAGGCAGGGGTCGCAGCGCATCTTCGCCTCGCGGAATATCTGCTGCCATTCGACCCGCGTCTTCCTGCTGAAAGCCTCGTCCAGGAGCCGCCCTATTTCCTCCCGGTTCTCATACCTGGCCTCATCGGTTTTAAACCGGGGGTCGTCCGCCAGGTGTTCTACTCCCACCAGTTTACAGAAGTCCGGCCACATCGGGCCGGTGCCGAAGATGGTCAGCACGTCGCCGTCTTTAGCCCTGAAAGGGCCGAAGGGCGGAGATTGGTAGCTCCTGCCCGTTTTATACGGCATATTGCCTTCCGTTAAATATTCCGCGAACCCGCTGAACTGCAGATACAGCGCCGCATTAAGGTTGTTAACGGTTATCGCCTGCCCCTTGCCGGTCCGCTCCCTCACGAACAAAGCGGTCATGACCGAATAGGCCACCAGCATCCCGCCGACATGGTCGCAGGCGGGGAAGGGCAACATTTGCGGCGCGCCGCCGGGGTAGCCTATGACGCTGACCATGCCCGAAAGGGCCTGACTCCACATATCGCCGCCGGCGCGGTGGGCCACCGGGCCGGTCTCGCCGTAGCCGGAGAAAGAACAGTAAATCACTTCAGGGTTGATTTTTGATATATCTTCGTAGCCTATTCCCAATCTTTCCGCCACACCGGGACGGAAGCTCTGTAAAACAACGTCTACTTCTTCAGCCAGCTTCAAGACGATTTCTCGGCCCTTTTCCGTCCTGATATCAATAGCCAGGCCCTTCTTGCCGCGGTTGAACGCCATCCAGTCGGCTTTATCAGAAGCCCCCTCGTCTATACTGGTATCAAGCACATCATCCATGCCGGCGGGAAGTCCCAGCCGCTGCGCCTCACCCTGTACTCTCTCAACTTTTATTACCTCCGCACCCATATCGGCCAGCATTGCCCCGCCGAACGGCGCCGCCACGGCAATACTGAAATCCAAAACTTTAATACCTTCCAGTGGACAAGCCATCACCTGCCTCCTCTCTCAACTCAATAACCCGATTAATTCCCTGACATCGTCTAACTGCTCGAGTCGGTTAATACATGCTATTACCTTATCAACCTGTTTACCCGAAAGCGGTTTTATAGAATAAGCGGCACAATCCCTGAATTTTCTCTCGTATACGCTGAAAGGCGGCGATTTCCCGGAACCTTCAGCCGGGGAGGTCGATTGTTCGATATATGTCTGCCCCTGCTTCGTCGTCACGCCGATTCTCGCCGTAGCCATCAGCCCCGAATCGTACAGGCTGGCATCTTCCCTGACGCGCACTTTAGATGAGATTTCAAGAATATCCGCGCTTTTAATAGCTTCTTCGGTGAAATCGCCGATGCCGACCCGCCCCCTGGCGATAACGGCCGAGACCGCCCACGGTATGCTGAACTGGGAATCAACCGGGGTTTCCGGGCGACTCCTCTTCTCCAGGGGATGCACCAGGAAATTGGCCTCGTCCTGGCAGTATACCGTTATTTCCCGCACGTCTTCGGCTTTAATACTATGCTTATTCACCAGAGCTAACGCCGCATCGACATAGCTGTGAGTACCCTTGCAGCACGGATAAGGCTTCATGTTGACGCTTACCCCGGCGAAACGTTTACCCAGGTCGGCTGTCAGCGGTGCGGGGTCGTACTCACCTTTATGGTAGAGGTTGTACAGTCCGACTTCTCCCTCTAGGCAGTCTTTAGCTCCCGTAATGCCTTTCTCCGCCATCAGCGCCGCCACTATTCCTCCCCTGGCCGAGAAACCCGGGCCCATCCTCTTGGTAAGGGCGCCTTCGGTCACGCACTGGCCGTTGCCGCTGCACTGGTGATAGGCTATCCCCAGGGCGTTGTGTAGTTTATCCGCATCCAGACCCAGCAGCCTGGCGGCCACTCCGGCGGCGGCCAGGTATCCGTACAGCGCGGTAAGGTGCCACCCGGCCCCGGGGTGACCGCCGACTGTCGCGGTCTTCAAACCCGCCCTGAATGCCTGCCCCAGACGGCACATCATATCGACCCCCAGGGCAACCGCGGTGATGAACTCGCGTCCGCTGACTTTGCCCCGGCGCTCGGCCATTGCCAGCGCAGTCGGTACGATTACCACCGAGGGGTGCGTCGGGCCGTCTCCGGTATCGTCGTAGTCCAGGGCATGGCCCATGGCGGCATTCACCTGGGCGGCATTGGGGGCGGGCACCTTACGACCGAAGCAGAAAACCGTGCTTTCTTCTTTGCCGCCCCACTCCCCGATTAATTCCGCAAGTTCTCTTATGCCGGATCGGGAAGAGCCACCCAGCATAACTCCCAGGATATCCAGAATTTGCTTTTTAGTGATATCCACGATATCCGGAGGGATATCTGTATAACTAACGTTAGCCAGGTTTCTTGCCAGTGCGTAAGCAGCGTCCATGTCTTCAGACCCACCCTATTATTTATCTAACTGTTCGTAGAGCTTGTTCCTGGTGTGGATGGCATCCCTCACGCCCATGTCACGGCGGGCTTTAAAGAAATTGAACTCGTCCTTCTCAAAGTGGATATTCGTGCCGAGGGTGTGCATCATGAAATGGTTGGTCAGGCCGCTGGTTATCCCCATGATATCGTAGACAACCTGCTTGGAAGCCTTGCCCATGGCGATGCCGTCGAGAGGAAACCTGGCGAAGCCCTCCGCGTAGTTATTAACTTCTTCTTCCAGTTTATCCGGGGGGACGGCCCGGTTGATAAGGCCGATTCGCGCGGCTTCTTTCCCGTCAATCATCCGGCCGGTCATGCAGAGGTCGAGGGCATTGGTCAGGCCGCAGCGCAGTATCATTATCGGCGTGATGGTCAGGTTGGGAATGCCCAGCCTTACCTCAATCTCGCCGAACTTGCAGTCCTCGGCGCCGACGATGAAATCGCACAGCATGTACATGTCCATGGACGCCCCGAGCAGGTAGCCGTGCGCCTGGACGACGGTCAGCTTGGGGAAAAAGAGCAGCTTTTGCGCGCATTCGTAGAAAAGTTTTCTATCGAACTTGAGCCGGTGGCGGATGGGCG
>DAOUEB010000061.1:0-45692 GCA_034430675.1 Dehalococcoidales bacterium | reverse complement strand
CAGGCGTCAATGCAGTTCCGGCTACCCGTGCACTTCTCCGGGTCGATAATCACTATCCCATCATCCCTCTTGTATATCGCCTCCGATTTGCAGGCGGGGATACAGGGCGCTTCATCACAGTGCTGGCAGATATCATGCATGTACCTCACCCTGACCTTGGGCACACTACCCTGCACCACGTCCGTGACCTTCATCCAGAACTGACCCGTGTCCGGCTGGGGCTTGGCGATGGGTGTCCAGTCGTTACCTACATGCTCGTCCTTGCAGGCTATCTGGCAGTTGTAGCAGCCGTTGCACCTGTTTATGTCTATCACCATTGCCTTCATTATTCCTGTTCACCTCCATCTATTACTCTATCAAATCGCAGCCCGGAGGCCCGATGATACGGCCTCTTGAATGCTTCGGGGTATTGCCTCCTCAGCTCGTCCATGTTGGCCCGCTCTACCTCCACCAGGAACCCGCTGACCACCATGCCGCCACGGCAGTTACGCGATGTGCCTTTGTGCGGCGTTATCGTGTTGATGGCGCCACCCCGGTCGAGTTCACCCGGGACGATGGGGTCGTACCTGGCACCGTGGTCGATATAGGCTACCCCGGGCATGACCCTCTCCGTGACATAAGCCCCGCAGAGCACTCTGCCCCTTTCATTGTATATTGTGACAATGTCTCCGCTTTCTATATTCCGCTTCTTGGCTTCGGAAGGGTGAAGCCAGATGGGCTCGTACAGGTAGCCGTCCGACCCCCTGACCTTGCACGTCTCTATCTCGTGGAACCAGTTAACATCATCAAGCTGGGCATGAACCCGCCACCTCGGGTGGTTGGATATAACGAGGAGGGGATATTTCTTAGCCCTCTCCAGCAGCAGGCTCTCCTGGTGGGACTCGCCGTAGGGTATCCAGTGGGGTACTGGCGGCCTCTCATCGTCGTCGGGGAAGTGCTTGGCCAGATTCTGCGAAGAAAACTCAATCTTCCCGGAAGGTGTCTTCAAAGGATGTTTCTCGGGGTCCTCGTAGAACTCTATCATGCCGGCCCGGTATTTCTTCCAGTCGGGGTCGGTGGGGATGACATAGTAGTCTTTTTCACACAACTCCTCCCAGGTCATCAGGCCTGCTGCCGGCACGCCGGATTCGTCAAAACCGAATCTTATCCATTCCTCGATGGATTTACCCCCGGTGTATTCTTCCGCCAGACCCAGCTTCTCGGCCACGGCAATTACCACCTCGTAGTCGCTCCTGGACTCGCCGACAGGCTCGACGCATTGCCTTTCACGGTAAACAGTTGAAAAATGAGCGCTTTCCATGTCGCTGCCGATATCGTCCGTCTCGAATTTGGTGTTTGACGGCAGGATAATATCGGCAAAGAGGCAATCGTTCTCCATCCACGGGTGCTGGGCGACCATGCACTCTATCTTGGGGCTCCGGTAGGCATCCACGTTTCGGTTACTGTCATTCCAGCAGGTCAGCAAACAGGGGGTATCCGTCCATATCATGTGCACTTCCGAGCAGCCCGGGACGGGATAAACGTATTTCTTGAACTGGTCTTTAGCCGGCGACATCTGCTCGGAGCTTCCGTATATCTCGAAGTGCCCGTCCAGGATAGCGTCGTGAATCATGGGCTTGGGGATGATTTGTTTTTGCATATCCGGACCGGGATGATATCCATGATACGCAGCGTTCACCGATGGTCTCACGACGGCCTTGCCTGCCAGAGGAGGAACCTCGCGTCCCAAATCCCTGACGCCGAAAAATGACCCGCCGACCCAGGTAAGCTGGTGAGCCCCCGGTTTTCCCAGTCCCTGCATCGCCAGCAGCAGTACCTCAAGGCGCGCCGGCTCGTGGGAGTACGGCCCCCGGATGTAAGGTCCTCCGAAGCCATGGGCCACCGTGGTCGTCTTGGACGCCCATTCCCTTGCCAAGGCTTTGATGATACGGGACGGTACTCCACACAGCTCCGAGGCCCATTTGGGGGTCTTGGGAACCCCGTCTTCTTTTCCTAAAACATATGCCTCGAACTTGTCGAAGCCATAAGCATGAGTGGCTATATATTCTTTATCATAGATACCATCGGTTATCCACTGGTAAGCCAGGGCAAGCTGCAACGCGGCATCGGTATTGGGCAATACGGGTATCCATTTATCGGCATGAACAGCCGCCCCGTAGTTGAGGTCCGGGCAGATATATATACTTTTTATGCCGAGCGCAGTAAACCAGTAGGAATAGAGACTCGGCATCTGTCCCGACCAGAAACCCCATGGTGTAGTTTCCTGGTCACATCCCTGGTGTATGATCATCTGGGTATGCTCGGCCATATCCGGGTAAATATTTGTGAGATAGGACGTATACATACCGACAGGCTCGCAGCCCCAGACATGTTTGGCTCCCCAGTACCACCCTTCCCAGCTATCCGGGTTCCTGACCTGCTGCGTATAACCCCCCAGAAGCTCAAGAAGCCTGGTATTACAGCCATGGGTAGAGTGTACCACCTTGGTCTCGCCGTGTCCGTCCGCCTGCAGGAGTATCGCTTCCGGTCCGTACTTTTTAATTGCCCTCCTGAGCTCGCCGGCTACTATATCCGTAGCCTCCTCCCAGGAAATACGCACGTACTTGCTCGTGCCCCGGTTCTGCGTGTTCCGCTCACCGTTGGGGTCCCAGTCCACTCTCTTCAGGGGATAGAGTATCCGGTTGGGAGAGTAGACACGCCTTTTGTAGGCGATACCGTGCGGAGGCAGCATGGACTTCATCGGGGGTTTAAAAACCTGGCCATGCGCCTCCATCTGCCACGGTTTCCATTCCTCAGGCTTGTACTTCCAGTCGTAGTGGAACGGTCTAATCCTGACAATTTTCCCGTCCTTAACATCGACGGCCGCCATATTTGAGTTGTCACCGAAGCTACTCAAACCGGTACCCTTGATACATGTTTTTTCGCCCGTTTCAAGCTTCACATTTCGAGCCATGTTACCTCCCTTTCTATCTGTTCTTTCAGCAGTTTATCAGTTAAGTTAAATCTGCAAAAATAATACACTCTGGCACTGGTTCCGGTCAAATCTACCAGTTTTCCTCCTTCTATGAAAACATAGCGCCACTATCTATGACGCGAACCGGTAATAACCATTCTAGCCAGTTGAATTAACCTTGTCAAAGCATTTCATCGGTGACACCTGTCATAACGTAATGCGTAATTTGACAATATTTCTATTGTTTGCTAGACTTGCCTGAGTTAGCCGCGTTTGAGTCTTGTTTGATTGAAATTTACCATGACAAACTGATAGACTAAATGCTGGCATGGAGAGAGTACCCGCTATAGACACCCGGTGATAAGAAAGACTTCCACTCCTGCCGGTTCGATGTTACCACCTTTTTACATGGGACATAAATAGCCAAAATTAGAAGGAGCTTTTTTCATGGAAGCTAAAAAACAGATTCCCTGTCTTGAAGGGTGGTTGACCATGCCGCCGCAGGAACCCCGACTTATAGGTAACCGGTGCCAGTCCTGCGGGCATTACTTCTTCCCGAAAGCAAAAACCTGCCGTAATCCGCTTTGTGATAAAGCCAAGCCCCTGAAAGAAGTGCTGCTTAGCAGAAAGGGCAAGCTGTTTGCTTACACCATCAATCATTACTCGCCCCCACCCCCATATCATTCTCCGGACCCCTTCGTACCTTTCGGTGTTGCCAGTATCGCGCTACCGGAGGGTATCAAAGTCGGGGGGCAAATTCCAAGGTACGTCGACCTGGATACGCTGAAGGTAGGCATGGAGATGGAGACGGTGAGAGAAGTGCTTTATGAAGACGACCAGGGAAACGAAGTTTTGAGCTGGATGTTCCGGCCGACCACATCGTAAAGCAAAATTGCGCGTTTCAAAATCAACAAATATTAACTGAAGCTGTGAACCAGTAAAGGGGGAACCAAGATGACAGAAGCCGCTATCATAGGCATAGGGATACACCCCTGGGGGAAATTCCCGGAAAAGAGCGTCCACGAACTGAACCTGGAAATAGCCCAGATGGCGCTCAAAGATGCCAATATGGAGTGGAAAGATATTCAGGGGTTGTTCTGCGGGCAGGACCCCTGGGCCGGCATCCAGGGCATGCTGGCGGGTTCCGCCCTGGCACAGAACCTCGGCCTGACCGGTATACCAGTGACCAATAATTATAACGCCTGTGCCACCGGCGGCTACGCTCTGAGGACAGCCCACCTTTATATCACCTCCGGACTCATTGACACCGCCCTTGTCGTCGGGGGGAGTATCTCGCCAAAAGGAGCCTTCGGCACCACGCAGTATGATGAATTTGATGAAACCGACCTTGACAGCCAGCGGTTTAGAATCCTCGGGTCGGCCAATTTCACCGGGTTTGCCATGGCGGCACAGAGCCGAATGCATCGTTATGGCCTGACTGAAGAAGACCTGGCCCTGCAAAAAGTCAAGTCCAGCAAATACGGCTCACTCAATCCCAACGCCCGGTATCATAAAGTATACACCGTGGAAGAAATATTAGCTTCACCCATGGTGGCTTATCCCTTACACCTCTACCAGGTATGCGCTACCAGTGACGGCGCCGCCGCCTGCGTGGTATGCAGCACGGACGTGGCCAAGAAATATACCACCAAGCCGATTGTTTTAGCCGGCATCGGGGCTTCAAATCCGCAGTATCCCGCACCCGGCATGGGCGGTTTCGGCAGCGACTTCAGTGAAGTCCCACCCCCGAACGAGAATGATGCCGGTATAAAATCCACCTATAAAGCTTACGAGGAGGCCGGCGTGGGGCCCGAGGACCTGGATGTAGCCAGCGTCTATGACCTGACCGGCGCCATGGAAATCCAGTGGTACGAAGATATCGGGCTCTGCAAGGAAGGCGAGGCTGAAAAACTGCTCAGGGAAGGCGCCACGTCAATGGGCGGCAGGATTCCGGTCTGCACCGACGGCGGCTGCACTTCTTCAGGAGAGTGCATTCCGGCGCAGGCCCTCGCAGAAACCTACGAGATAGTAACGCAGCTGAGGGGCGATGCCGGACCAAGGCAGGTTGAGGGCGCCAAGGTCGGCTTCTCGGTAAATTCGGGCAAACTGGGCAACTCCTCCGCCGTTGTCTACAAGAGATAGAAACCCCGGGCCTGCCGCAACCGGCCCGATTTCTTATTCGGTAAACAAACCGGGACTGCAGGCTGTTTCTTACTGCCTTTGCCGGCAGTTCGACCTGATAAAAGGTAGACGAAATACCGCACGCAACATGCTTATGGCCTCAGGAGGATGAAGAATGGATTTTGAGCTTACCCCGGAGGAAAAGGCATTCCAGAAGGAAGTCCGCGAGTTTTTAGACAAGGAATGCAACGAGAATGTCATTGCCGAGACAGAGTCAATGCTGGGGGAAGGGCCTTACTCCAAGGAACTTATCCGGAAAATGGGTGCGGGGAATATGCTGGCCCCCAGATGGCCAGAAGAGTATGGCGGTCGCGGCATGGGCTTCATGGCCGAGACTATCAAGGTGCATGAACTAACCTACCATCGCGGCCCTTTTCCTCTCGACGCCGTTGAGATAGGCAATACCATTCTCGTCTGCGGAACCGAGGAACAGAAAAATAAATACCTGCCGGATATCGCCAAGGGAGAGATTGAGTTCGCCCTCGGCTATACCGAACCGAACGCCGGCTCCGACGTAGCCTCGATCCAGCTCCGCGCCGTGGATAACGGGGACGAGTTTATCCTGAACGGGCAAAAGATATACAACACCGAAGCCCACTTCTCCGACTATCACTGGCTACTGACCAGGACTGACCCTTCCGCTGAAAAAAAACACCGGGGTCTGACCATGCTCATGGTCGATTTAAAGAGCCCCGGCATTACCATACGCCCGCTGGTAACCTCGGCCGGACTGAGAACCAATGAGGTCTTTTACGAAGACGTGCACGTTCCCAAAGCAAACATGGTAGGCGAAAAAAACGGGGGATGGGCCGTTATTATGAGTGCTCTCTACGGGGGCATGGGAGGAGGGTCATCCGGGGCAAGCCGGTATTATTTTGAAACATTGACGAAGTATGTTCTCGAGGAAAAACCCGAAATCGTGGCTGATAACCCATGGATTCCAGACGCCATGGCAGACGCTTATATCAAGCTCCACCTGATTGACGTGATGGGTTTCAGGGCCTCCTCCATGAGTGACCTCGGGCTATCCACCCCCTATGACGGGCCGGTATCCCATATATTCGGAAATGAGTCCCGGCGAGATTTCTGTAACGTGGTCATGCAAATACTGGGGCCCTACGGGCAACTTGCCGAGGACTCCAAATGGGCACCCCTGAATGGCATATTCCTGCGCCAGTACATGGATTCACCCCGCTGGACGATTGTTCATGGCAGCAGCGAAATTCAGCGACTTGTCATTGCCACCAGGGGCCTGGGACTACCCAGAAAATAATCAGCGGAAAGGAGTCTTACATTGGACGTCAGACTCTCTGAAGAACAGGAAATATTGAGAAAAGCAGCCCGTGACTTCTTAACCGACAAATGCCCCAAAACGCTGGTCAGGGAAATGGAAACGGACGAGAAGGGCTATTCACCACAACTGTGGCAGGAGATAGCCGACCTGGGCTGGATGGGACTGGCATTTCCGGAGAAGTACGGTGGCGGCGATATGAGTTTCCTTGACCTGTCAATACTCCTGGAGGAAATGGGGCGGGTCTGTTTCCCCGGACCCTTCTTCTCCACGGTTATTCTCGGGGGCCTGCCCATCCTGGATGCCGGAAGCGACGAGCAAAAACAGAAGTACCTGCCCGAGATAATCAGCGGTAAGGCTATCTTCACCCTGGCCTTAATAGAGGCCAGCGGCAAATACGATGCCGCCTCGGTTAAAGCCAGGGCTAACGCCGATGGCGATGGCTATGTCATCAACGGCACCAAGCTCTTCGTCCCCGATGCCAACGTTGCCGACTACCTGCTATGCGCGGCCAGGACCGATGAAAAGTCCGGGGATGAAGACGGTATCACCGTTTTCATCGTCGATGCCAGGAGCCCGGGTATCAGCCATACCGTGTTAAAAACCATCGCCAGAGATAAACAATGCGAGGTGGTTTTCAAGGATGTAAAAGTGCCCGGGGAAAATATCCTCGGTAAGCTAAACCAGGGGTGGAGTGAAATACAGAAAATTCTTGAGCGGGCCGCCATCGCCAAGTGCTGTGAGAGTGTAGGCGGCATGCAGGCGGTACTGGACATGACCGTACCCTATGTCAAAGAAAGGGTACAGTTTGACGTACCTATCGGTGTCTTCCAGGCGATACAGCACCACTGCGTCAATATGCTGGTATACGTGGAGAGCGCCAGGGTAATCGCCTATGAGGCAGCCTGGAAGCTAAGTAACGGTATGCCCTATTCCAGGGAAGCCGCCATGGCCAAAGCCTGGGTAAGCGATGCCTACCAGCGCGTCGTGGCTCTAGGCACGCAATCGCACGGGGGCGTCTCCATTATAGAAGACCATGATATGCCGTTGTATTTCCGGCGGGCCAAGGCCGCCGAGCTTGTCTTTGGTGACGCCAGGTTTCACAGAAAAACGGTAGCCCGAAAGCTGGGGTTCAAGGTAGCCTGAATACTTGAAGCGTTATACGAGAGTGTTTAGCAATGGTTTGGTGTCATTCCAGCGAAAGCTGGAATCCAGAACTTCCACGCTGTCATTCTGAGCGAAGCGAAGAATCTAGGCGGTGGGGTAAATGGGTCTGGATTCTCGGGTCAAGCCCGAGAATGACGTTATTAAAAAATATCATAATACCGAACTTGATTTTTAGCCAGAGGCATATTAAAATCACGTTGTCGTAAAGATATAATTCTTATCGGCGAAGGAGGGGGCTAATGACGAAATTTGCGGTACGGCCGTTCGGCGGACCGGAGGCAGTGGACTGGTCGGAGAGGATAAACACCGCTCGCATGAGAGAGGAAAGGCTGGCCAAAGCCCAGGCTTCCCTGAAGAAAAATGGTATCGCCGCCTGCCTGCTAATGCGACCCGAGAACATGCGTTATGTGACCAGCACCAAGGCGGTGAACTTCATCGACCAGCTCAGGTACACGGTAGCCTTTGCGGAACACGACCCCATAGTTTATGAATTGCCGCCCGGTAAGCTCTTCGGGGTATGCCCCTGGGTTAAGCCGGAGAACCTCAAGCTCGCCATACTGTGGGCTGATGAAGCCTGCGGGCCGGATGCTACCCGGGAAAGGGCCCAGAAGTTCGCCCAGTCCATCAAGCAGGACTTGAAAGAAAAGGGACTGGAAAAGGAAAAACTAGGCATCGATAAGCTGGACGAACCCGCTCAGCAGGCGCTGAGGGAGGCGGGGATAGAGACCGTCGACGTTATGCCGGCAATGCTGGAGGCAAGGGCGGTAAAGACAGAGGACGAAATTAACTGTATAATGATGGCGGTAGCCATATCCGAGGTAGGCTGGTACGCCCTGTATGAAGCCCTCAAGCCGGGCGTTCTGGGTCGAGACCTTATCGCCGCCGCCAATAAAGCCATGTACAGCGCCGGGGCTGAAGATGTCTGGGGAGTCCTGGGAGGCGCGCGTAACACCGGTATCGTACAGGTGGGCGATGTCATCACCGTTGACTTCTGCCGCATTACCTACCTGGGATACAACACCTGCTACTACCGCAACATCATTGTCGGCCGGAAGCCCAACCAGAAAGAGATGGATATGCATAAGAGGAGCTACGAGCGGGTGTACAATGTTATCGATGCCATCAAGCCCGGGGCCACCACCGCCGATGCCGCCAAATACTGGCTGCCCGCCAAGGAGAGGGGCTACCCCACCGAGGAGTATACCTGGTGCGAGGATTTGGCCCACGGCATAGGCCTGTGGCTCTACGAATATCCCCAAATCAACCGGCTCTGGTCATTCGATTACCCCATGACCCTGGAAAAGGGTATGACCATGGCGGTGGAGGCTATGGAGTTCGACCCTGAGGTCGGTAGAACCAAACTGGAGGAGATGATAGTGGTCGGCGATAAAGGCGCCGAGGTTATGACCAAGATGCCGGCTAAGGACATGATGATAGCCAGTCCCATACTCATAGCCTGATAAACCTAATAGAGGCTTAAAGAATTGGATTTTAAAAAGGAGGTACTTTCATGACTTACTCACAGGTTCCCAAGAGTTGGGATGGTGAAGCCGATGTCGTTGTCGTAGGTGGTGGCAACACCGGTATACCGGCAGCCATTACGGCACATGACAAGGGGGCCAAGGTTATGGTGCTGGAGGCTTCTGGCGGTATGGCCAGCAGTCTGGCCATGATTGCCGGCGGCACGCCCTTCACCGGCACAGATCTGCAGAAAGCCGAGGGTATTGAGGATTCCCCTGACCAGCTTTATAAGGAAGCCGTCAAGGTTAGTGGTGGTGACCCGGAGCTCTGGAGAGCACTGGCAGACCGACAGGAGGAAGTCTACGAATGGCTTAAATCCCTGGGTGCCAAACCAGAAAAAGTGCTTCTGGCCCCGGGACACCTCGTCAGGCGCTCGATCAAATTTGAAGGCCATGGCCCCGCTCTCTGCAACATTCTCCGGAACGCCCTGAAAAAGTCGGGGATTGATGTCCAGTACAAGCATCGCGCCAGAAAACTGATCATCGATAACGGCCGGGTCGTCGGCATCGCCGCCGAGTCTGATGGCAAAACTAATAGCTTCAAGGCTAAAAAAGCGGTTATTCTCGCCACCGGTGGCTTTTGTCAAAACTTGGATATCGTGAAGGAGTTTGGGCCGCAATATGCTGATTTAGTTCCCACGGCGCCCAAAACCCATCAGGGTGACGGCCTGAAAATGGCTATGGCCATAGGCGCGGGGACGGATGGTCTGGGCTTGGCAGTATGTCCGTCCATGCCCGTAGGCGCCGAGACTCTTCAATTCGTAAATGCAGGCATACAGGGCGGCATTACCGTGGACAGGGACGGGGAGAGATTCGGTAATGAGGCAACGGAAGAACTGGGCACCTACACTGAAAAGCATAAGATATGTCTGGATCATGACCCAACCGGTCTGCACATTACCATTTGTGACGAAGCGATGAGGAAGATGAATGAGCCGCCTGCCACCAAGCCGCGTGAGACGATCTACAAGGCGAATACTATTGAGGAACTGGAGAAACAGCTCGACATGCCTACCGGAAACTTGAAGGCGACCGTTGACGAGTATAACTCCGATATTGAAAAATACGGCTATGACAGGAAGTTCGGCCGGCGCCTGCAAGGAATGTACTGGCCGGATGTGCCGGTGATGAAACTGGATCAACCTCCGTTCTATGCTGTTAAAAACAAGATTTGCCTGACCTCGATGAAGGGCGGCTTGAAAATCAACGCGAAGTGCCAGGTAATCGACCAGTTCGGCGATGTTATCCCCGGACTCTATGCAGCCGGGGAGATAGCCGGAGGCCTGGAGCGCATACCACACCATTACTATACAGGGAGAATGACGCTTCAAGCCTTCACCCAGGGGAGAATCGCCGGAGATATTGCCGCCGACGAAGCCAGCCATTAAACATCCGCATGAAACACAGCATCGCCGGGTGTTCGAGGCGAGATATAGAAATAAGAAAATAATGAAGTGGCAGGATAAATACCGCGATAAGTTAATAACGGCCGAGCAGGCGGCTGGACTGATAACCTCCGGCTCCGATGTCATCTTTGCCATGATGGACCAGCCCAAGGACATCATGCTGGAAACAGCCAATCGATGCGGGGAGCTGGAGAATGTGACTTTAACATCTCACTGGGTGGAGGATTTCCCCTTCCTCCACCCCAGCCAGTATCCCGAAATGGAAAAAGCGTTCCGGATAAAAGACCCCATGACCTTAAGGACCACCCGGGAAGAGGTGCGCAACAAGAAAATCGACTACCAACCGACCGTCTTCGGGCTGAGCAATGGCGAGAGGCAGGAGTGCGCCGACCGGGGGCGGCTGTACCACTATAAAGACTTCTTTTTCTTCAAGCTCACCCCACCCGATGAAAACGGCCGCTGCAGCTTCGGGCCGCATCCCTGGTACACGCCGACTACCTGTAGAACCGCCAAGGTCAAGATTGCCGAAATCGACCCCCGCCTGACGTGGGTACACGGCGAATACGTAAACATAGATGACATAGACTACCTTGTCGAAGCACCCGAAGAGAAAGAACTAAGAGGCAAGGAAATCCTGGGGATGACGCCTTCCCCCGAAGAGTGGGAGCTATCCCAAGTCATCGGTGCCAATGCCGCCTCCCTGATTAACGATGGCGACACCATACAGATCGGGGTGGGAACTGCCGCCGAGGCGATTATGGGCTTCATGGCGGAGAAAAACGACCTCGGCATCGACAGCGAGGTAATCTATTCGCAGACGATAGACATGGTCAAGAGCGGCGTTATCACCGGCAAATACAAAACCCATGACACCGGTATAGTAACCGCCGCCAACCTTCAGCTTTACGGCTACGATGAGCCTGTCAGCATCGAGTCCCGGGAATATGTCAGAGAAAACCCGACATTTTTATTCCGGGACATCTCCACACAGTGTAGTGTTCCCAGAATCGCCGCACAGGACAACATGGTAGCCATCAACAATATCCTGTCGGTCGACCTTCTGGGGCAGGTTGTCATTACTCACCTCGGCTCAACCCCCATTACCGGTCCCGGGGGACAGGTGGACTTCTGCGTCGGCGCCCACTATTCTAAAGGGGGGCGCTCCATATCCATGTTGAAGTCCACCGCCCTTGATGGTAAGGTATCCCGGATAGTACCCAAATTTGAGGCAGGCACGGTGATAATGATTCCCATGGTTTACCTCGACTACCTGGTGACCGAATATGGAATCGTCAACCTCGATTGCAAGAGCCGGCGGGAGAGGGCGGAGGCGATTATCTCGGTAGCCCACCCCGATTTTCGGGATGAGCTGAGGCAGGCCGCCAAGGAGATGCTCTACCCATAGTATTATGACCTGAGGTGTCATAGTGCTAATATATATGAAGGGTTAGACATGTGAATATACTGTTTAACATTGTTCCCGGGTAATACTATAATTACCTGAGAATCTTTTATCCGGTAAAAACTGAGGAGGTAGGAAATAGTGCAGATAAAACAAGCTTTAACCAAGATAGTCGGCGCGGAAAATGTCTCCGATGACCCTGAAGCACTTCTATCTTATTCCAAGGACTGTAGTCTCAGTACTCCTCGCACCCCCAATTATGTAGCTAGGCCGAAGAACACAGATGAGGTACAGAGGGTCGTCAAGCTGGCCAACGAAAGCGGGATACCCGTCGTACCCTGCAGTTCCGGCATCCACTTTTACGGAAACACGATTCCGAATCTGGGCGGGATAATGCTGGATTTAAGGCGGATGAACAGGATTCTGGAGTTTGACCTGTACAACAAAATGGTAAGAGTGGAGCCCGGTGTCACCTGGGGGCAACTGCAATCTGAAGCGCCCAAGCACAAGATGATGGGACTCGGCCCGCTGCTGCCCCATCCGTTGAAGTCGGTACTGACCAGCCACCTGGAGAGGGAGCCCATGCTGATACCGAAATTCGAGTACGCCGGCAGCATGGTAACCATAGAGGCGGTCCTGCCCGACGGTGAGGTGTTTCGAACCGGCTCCGCCTGCGTGCCCGGCTTTCCTGATAAGAGCTTGGCGGAAGGGGTTAATCCCGGAGGCCCGGGGTACTTATCCTATAACTGGCTTCTGCAGGGCGCCCAGGGCACTATGGG
The DNA here is from genome assembly GCA_034430675.1 of Dehalococcoidales bacterium. GTDB lineage: Bacteria > Chloroflexota > Dehalococcoidia > Dehalococcoidales > RBG-16-60-22 > JAFGPF01. The sequence continues at coordinate 32,993 of DAOUEB010000061.1, read as the reverse complement.
GGTGGTAACCTGGGCCAAGGTCAAGCTGGCACCCAGGCCTAAAATAGACAAGACTTTTTTTATTCCCTTTGAACAGCTCGAGGATGCTGTCCAGCTGGTTTACAACGTGCAGCGGCGCATGATAGGTGAAGAGTGCCTCATATTAAACAGCGTAAACCTGGCAGCTATCCTGGCTAAAAAATGGCCTCAGGATTATGATAATCTCAGGAGAATACTGGCACCCTGGACAGTTATTCTGGTCTCCGGCGGAGGCTGGAGGCGCCCCGAGGAGAGAATAGAATACGAGGAGGACGGGCTACGCGAGGCAGCCAACGAGCTACATATTCCGGAACTGCCGACGTCCCTGCCCAGCTTACCGGGCATCGAAAGAGACCTGCCGGGAATGCTTCGCAACGCCTGGCCCGAGAAGAAGACCTACTGGAAGTTCGCCAGCAAGGGTGCCTGCCAGGATGTTTTCTTCTACACCACGCTGAACAGGGCGTCCGAATTCGTCTCGGTTATGAGCCAGATAGCCGCCGAGAACGGCTACTGCATCGATGATATAGGCTTCTACGTACAACCCATGGAATACGGACGTTCCTGTCATTTCGAATGCAGCTTCCCCTACAACCCGGGCGACACCGATGAAGCGGCGATGATTTATAACCTGTATGCTGAGGCCGCCGAGGCCGCGATAGATATGGGCGGCTACTTTTCCAGGCCGTACGGCGTGGTAGCGGATATGGTTTACGATAGAGCCGCAAGCTATACAACGGCCTTGAAAAAGGTCAAACAGTTATTCGACCCCAATAATATCATGTCGCCCGGCAGGCTATGCTTCTAGTCCAAATTAGATAAGGTGAATAGGTGAAAAAATGTTGAAAGTTGACGAATATAAACATCAGGCCGAAACATGCGTAAGGTGCAGCTACTGCAAGTTTCCGGACCTCAACTATATTAAAAGCTCCAGGTTTTCCCGGCAGTGCCCCATAGATACGCGGTACAGATTCAACCTGTATTCGGCGCATGGTTTGCTGCACTCAGCCTTAGCTGAGCTGTCCGGCAAGCTGGAGTTCACCCCGAAACTCATGGATGCTTTGTGGCATTGCACCCTCTGCGGCGGTTGTGACACGAAGTGCAAACGAAACCTGGATGTCGAGGTGCTGCAGGTAATCGAGACGCTGAGATGCCGGTGCGTGGAACAGGGCAAAGGCCCCTTACCCGAGCACAAGATGCTGGCGGACAACGTTAAGTCCAGCCACAACATCTACGGCGCCGACCCCAAGGAGCGCCTAAACTGGATGCCGCCGGACGTTAAGCCGGCCAGGAAAGCTGACATCCTTTATTTCGTCGGTGACCCCATGTCTTACCGGCGACCGGAGCTGGCTCAAGCCACCGTAAGGCTGCTGAGCAAAGCCGGAGCCAAATTCATGGTTCTGGAGGATGAATGGAGCAGCGGCCATGAGCTGTTTGCCACCGGCCAGCTGGCACCGGCGAAGGAGATGGCCGACCACAACATAAAGGCCATCAAGGAATCAGGCGCCAAGACGGTGATAACCAGTGACGCCGAATGCTACAAGACCCTCAAGGTGGACTATCCCAAGATTATGGAAAAGTCCACCGAAGATATGCCTTATACCGTCCTGCACATAACGGAGTATATCGACCAGTTGATGCAGGATGGCAAATTCAAATTCAACCGGCGCGTCCCCATGAAGGTAACCTACCATGACCCGTGTAACCTGGGCAGGCTGGCCGAGCCGTGGTACCACTGGGAACCAAAATACGAGCCGCCCAACATTGCCGTGGGTAAGACGTGGCGGCGCGGGGAAAAAGGCGTTTACGAGCCCCCGAGGAATATCCTGAAAGCGATTCGGGGGTTAGAGCTTACTGAAATGGAGAGGCATCATGATAATGCCTGGTGCTGCGGTTACGGCGGCGGCGTCGGGACAGCCTTCCCGGACTTCGCGCTGTGGACAGCCGGGGAAAGAATCGAGGAGGCCATGACCACCGGCGCCGAGGCTATAGTAAGCAGCTGCCCCAACTGCAAGGACATCCTCGGCAGAGCCGCTGATGCTAATAACGCAGGTATCAAGGTTTATGACATTACCGAAGTAATGCTTCGGGCAATCAGGTAGAAAAAGTTAAAGGAGATAGCGATGAGCATACCTAGAGAAGCTTATCAGACACTGCAATCTATTGTCGGACCCGAATGGGTTAGCGACGACCCGGCAATCTGTGAGGCCGACCGCTATTGCAGTCTGTCCAGTCCTTCCGATGAACAACGCAGACCCGGATGCAGCATCGAACCGGCCAGCACCGAGGAAGTGCAGGCAATCGTCAAGGTAGCCAACAGGTACAAGATACCCTACGTCTGCACCAGCACTTTCTACAGCGCCGGTACTTATGCCAGAAAGGACGACTCCATCCTCATCGACCTGAAGAGGATGAACAATATTGAGATAGATGAGAAGAACCTGTACGCTATCGTCGGGCCAGGGGTAGCCTTCTCGGCTCTTCAGGCCGACCTGCTCAAGAGAGGTCTCATCACCTTTGTCCCGGGATGCGGCGGCAACTCTTCGGTGCTGGCCAATACCGTTAATATGGGTGATGCCCCTATCGGGTGGAGATACGGCCTCGGTTACCAGCGGTTATTGGGCGTCGAGTGGGTGCTCCCCGATGGTGAGATGCTGAAGATGGGTTCTCTGTCGATGTCAAACGATTACTTCTGGGGCGAAGGACCCGGCCCCGACCTTCGCGGTCTTTTGAGGGGATGTGCCGGGCACCAGTCCAAGCTCGGAGTTGTCACCAAGATAGGGGTAAAGATATTCCCCTTCGTCTCCGAGGAGCTTGAGCCGCAGGGGCTGGCTTTTCATTCACATATGGTTCTACCGCCGAACAGGTTTAAGTGGTATAATATCAGGTTCTATTCCCGTGAAGATGCCATCAATGCTATGTTTGAAATCGGCAGGTCCGAGATAGGCCTGGTGGTGATGACGGTCCCTCCGATGTTCCGCAGTATGGCCAGGACCAGGGGGGTTGGCTGCGGCGGCTTCTGGGAGGCCTGGAAGGAAAACGGCCCCAAAGTGAAGCCGAACCAGGAAGACCTCCGCGTGCTACTCTACGGCATCGGCTCCGACAAGCGCCTGGAGTACGAGGAGAAGGTACTACTGGATATAGTCAAGGATTACGGTGGCTCCCCCCGTGAAGCCCCGTGCCGGGATGAAACCAACTTCATGGCCGCCGATGCCATCTGCGCCAATGTCGTCGGGGGCAGGTTTTCTTCCGAGGTATCCTACGAGTCCATCAACCAAGCCGTCAGATACAGCCGGGTTGTTAATGAGATAACGGATAAGTACAAACCTCGGATACTGGAGGACTACGGCACCACGAACTGGGTCTGCCCCTACGAACTGGGCTACATCGCCAAGATGGAATGTCTCCGCATGTCTTCTGTGGAAAACAGGGATGCGCTGGACAAGTGGCATGAAGATGTCCACGAGTTTTGCGCTACGGGAGGTGGTTCTACTATATTCCCCGAAGATGAAATATTCGGGCCCGTCTGGGGTAACTACCCTGAAAAGGAAGCTAAAATCAAAAAAGCCTTCGATCCAAATAATATTTCTGCCCCGGGATAGTCGAAGAGCTTGTGAGAAGGAGGCAACATGTTGAAGACAGCACGCGAGTATACAGAAAGCCTGCGCCAGCTGAAACTGAATCTCTATCTGTTTGGCGAAAAGGTCGAGGATTGGGTCGATAACCCTATCATCAAGCCGTCAACCAATGCGGTGGCCATGACCTACAAGCTCGCCCACGAACCCGAAATCGAGCCCCTGGCCACCACGGAGTCCATGCTCACGGGGAAGAAGGTAAACAGATTCATCTCCCTCTTCAAGAGCCCCGACGATATGGTGAGAAAAATCAAGCTGCAGAGAGAACTGGGACAGAGAACAGCCTGCTGCTTCCAGAGGTGTGTCGGCATGGACGGCATCAACGCTACCTTCAGCACCACCTATGAAATCGACGAAAAGCACGGCACCGATTACCATCAGAAGTTCCGGAAATGGCTGGAATATGTCCAGGAGAACGACCTGACTGTTGCCGGGGCCATGACCGATGTCAAGGGACACCGCGGCGTAGCGCCCAGCCAGCAGGAAGACCCGGACATGTTCGTCCATATCGCCGAGCGGCGGGACGACGGCGTGATTATCAGGGGGGCCAAGGGCAATATCACCGGAACGGTGAATTCCCACGAAATGCTGCTCATGCCCACTCTCAGGATGCGCGAGGGAGACAAAGACTATGCCGTCTGCTGCGCGGTACCCACCGATGCCGAAGGGATAACCCATATCTACGGCAGACAGTCCTGCGATACGCGCAAGCTCGAAGAGGGGGATATCGATGTCGGCAACTACGGCTTCGGCGGACAAGAGACCCTGACCGTCTTCGAGGACGTGTTCGTCCCTTGGGAACGGGTGTTCATGAGCGGCGAATATGATTTCGCCATCATGCTGGTGGAGCGGTTTGCCGCCTATCACCGTCAGAGCTATGGCGGTTGCAAACCCGGCATCGCCGATGTTCTCATCGGTGCCGCCGCCTCAATGGCCGATTATAACGGGGTGCGCCGGGCGGCTCATATCAGGGAAAAAATCGGGGAGATGATTCACCTCTCCGAGACGATACACGCCTGCGGGTTGGCCAGCGCCCACGAGTCCTGGAAGACCAAGGCGGGCAACTACCAGGCCCACATACTTCTGGCCAATGTCTGCAAGCACAACACGACCAGATTCCCCTACGAAATTACCCGGCTGGCCGAGGATATAGCCGGCGGTATCCTGGTTACCACCCCTTCCGAGAAGGACTTCAAACACCCGGTAATAGGCAAAATCATTGATAAATACCTTAAAGGCGACCCCACTTACTCTACCGAGGAGCGCTACCGCATGCTGACGCTCATCCATGCCATGTGCTTTGGTGTGGTAGCCCCCAGCTATCACACCGAGTCCATGCACGGCGCCGGCTCGCCGCAGGCGCAGAAGATAATGATTGAGCGCGAGACCGACATGGATGCCAAGCAGCGCTTTGCCCGCAGCATCGCGGGCATCGATAAACGAGAAGACCCGATGGATTAAACCCGGGAAAGGAGGCGAATAATATGTCTTACTTTCTGAGTCCGAAAAAAATCCTGTTCGGTAAGAACATGTTGAGGAGGTTGGGCGCCGAGCTTGAAGGCCGCGGCGAAAAAGCCGCCCTGATTACCGATAAAAACATGGTTAAGTTCAGCGGAGAACTTGTTGAAACGGTTAAGAACGCCGGGTACGAAGTTAAAATCTGGGACGGAGCGGAGCCGGAGCCTTCGACGGCGGGTGCTATCGAGGCCAGCAAAATGCTTAAAGAGTTCAAACCCCAGCTGGTCATCGGGTTCGGCGGGGGCTCGGTCCTGGACACGGCCAAGGCGGCCTGGGTGCTCTATGAGAACCAGGAAATCGCCCCCGACGAGATTACCTCCGTCAACGTAAAGACCAAGCTGAACCCGCAGAAGAAAGCCAGATTCATGACTGTCCCTACCACCAGCGGCACCGGCTCGGATGTCACCTGGGCCATCGTGCTCGCGGAGGCCGCCGAACACCGCAAGGTAGGCTTTGCCAACACGGAAATAGTGCCCGATATTACGTTGCTGGTCCCCGAGTTTACGGCCGGCATGCCCAGGGCATTGACGGCCAGCACCGGCCTGGACGTTCTGGGTCACGCCCTCGACGGATATACCGCCAGGCAGCAAACCGATTTCAGTGACGGACTCTGCCTGCAGGCCATGAAGCTGGCCTTCGAATGGCTTCCCAAGGCATGCGCGAATGGAGATGACCTCGTGGCCAGAGAGAAAATGCAGAATGCCGCCACCGTGGCCGGTCTGGGATTCGGCAACAGCAATACGTCACTCTGCCATGCCCTGGCGCATACGCTCGGAGCTACCTTCAGCATACCTCACGGTCGCTCCGTAGGTATAACGCTACCTTATTCGCTGGAATACATCGCCTCGAATCCCCCCATTGAGGGCGCCCCTGACCCGGTGGAGAGACTCAGCACCGCCGCCAGATTTGCCGGTATTAAAGACGAGTCGGACCAGGAAGCCATCAAAAAGCTGATTCAGAAACTAAGAGACCTGGCGAAGGAAACAGGCGAGCCGCTAAGCCTGAAGGAAGCCGGCATCACGGAGCAGCAGATGAACGATAACCTGGATACGCTGGTGGCTCTCGCCAGCAAGGATGTCAACATGTACTCCAGTCCCTGCGAATGCAAGGATGATAAGCTCCGCCAGCTTTTCCAGGACGTGTGGAAAGGGAGTGTTTAGAAACAGTAGGTCATTGCGAGGGCGAAGCCCGAAGCAATCTCAATCAATGCATTGAATCTGGTTCACGGATTGCTTCGCTACGCTCGCAATGACATTAAGAGTACTTTACTGTGCCGCTATTTAATTACATTATGGGAAGGTAATTAAAATTTTGTGTTTAAAATATAGAGGAAACCAGGGAGTATAAAATATGCCTGTTTGCCAGTTTGACGGCATCAACATAAATTATAAAGTATTTGGAGAGGGGTTCCCCCTGGTCTTAATCCATCCGTTCTCAGCCAGCCTGGAGTTTTGGGCACCGCAAATTGAAAAACTGTCACCCAAATACCAGATTATCGCCTATGACGTCCGCGGCCACGGCTTGTCCTCGGCGCCGGCCGGTGAGGAGAACTATACCCTAGATATCCTCGTGGAAGACCTGCATCACCTGCTCGAACACCTGGGGGTGGCCAAAGCCTGTATCGGCGGCCTTTCGCTGGGCGGCGCCATCGCCCTGGGCTACGCGCATCGATACCCCGATACGGTCAAGGCACTCCTTATCTTCGATATTCACGGCGGCTTCCAGCCGCCTTCCGACCCCGCTATACAGGCTGCCATGGCCGAGGGGAGGGCGAAGGGTGAAAGGTATGCCCGGGAGAGAGGCATGGCCGATTTAGCCCGGAGCCAGATTGCCGCCGGAACTGCTTTCCCTCCCGTCCCGAAGGACGAAGCTCTTCAGGAGCAACACGTCGAGAGAATGGCCAAGTTCCCGGTTAATGGATATATCGGCGTAGGCCGGGCCAAACCCTGGGAGGCTGAATGGCAGCGCACAGCAGCCGACAATATTAATGTACCTACTTTGATTACCGTTGGCAGTGACGATCTGGATATGGTAACAACGGGTACCAGGATATTGCACGAGCACATCAAGGGCTCCCGCCACGTGGAAATAAAGGGCTCGGTTCATGAAACAGCGCGGTGGCGCCCCGATGTGTTTAATCAGGCCGTTATCGAGTTCCTTGAAGCGGTGGAGACGGACAAACCGGTAGCCGGGGAAATGACCGTAGGCTAAGAGTCCGGCAGCCGTCAGCTTAAGAGTTTGGACTTACCGATTAGATATCGGTGCAAACAGGCGCCCGATTATGATAATATAAAGCAAATTTGAAACCTGTGGAGGCAAAATGGTACTGAAAAAGGATAACCCCGCAAAAGCAGCCAAGGGTGAAAAAAGCGTTTGTAAAGGGCTTGGTTTCTGCTCAATATCGGGGGATGCGAATTCCTCCGTTATTGATGTCAAAGATGGGAGAATCGTCAGGGTCAGACCGCTGCACTACGACTGGAAATATAAACCTGAAGAATTCAACCCATGGAAGATGGAGTCACGCGGTCAGGTCTTTGAGCCAAGCATGAAATCACTGATAGGACCTTTCAGCCTGGCCTATAAGAAGCGGGCTATGTCCCTCAACAGGATTCTATATCCGTTAAAAAGAGTCGATTGGGACCCCAACGGAGAAAGGAACACCCAGAACCGGGGCAAGAGCGGTTATGTCAGAATCTCCTGGGACGAGGCCCTGGACATCATCGCCAGCGAGATAAAGAGGGCTGTCAAGAAGTACGGGCCTTACGCGATACTTGCTCAGGCGGATGGTCACGGGGAAACGAAAACCGTGCACGCTCCCCACGGCTGCCAGAGAAGGCTCCTCGACCTTCTGGGGGGATATACCCTGCAGATGAGGAACCCGGACAGCTGGGAAGGCTGGTACTGGGGTGCCAAGCATACCTGGGGATGTGAAAGTCTGGGTCAACAGTATCCTTTAACCAATGTAATCCCGGATATAGCGGATTACTCGGAGCTGGTGCTGTTCTGGGGCTGTGACGTGGAAACCACCCCCTGGGGCTGGCAGGGCCAGCTGCCGAGTCGGCTGTGCTACTGGTTCACCGACCTGGGAATAAAGCAGGTATATATCTGCCCGGACCTGAACTACGGGGCGGCGGTCCATGCCGATAAATGGATACCTATATGGCCCAATACCGATGCGGCTATGCGACTGGCCATCGCCCATGTCTGGCTCACCGAAGGAAACTACGATAAAGATTACGTGGCGAATCACGCCTTTGGATTCGATAAATTCGCAGATTACGTCATGGGTAAGGAAGATGGAGTACCCAAGACACCCAAATGGGCGGAGGAGAAATGCGGGGTCCCATCCCGGATTATCAAAGCCCTGGCCAGGGATTGGGCATCAAAAAAGACATCCATAGCGCATGGTAACGGCGGTTCCTCTATCAGGGGGCCTTACTCGACAGAGCCCGCCAGGATTGAGGTCTGCCTGCTGGGCATGCAGGGGCTGGGAAAACCCGGCTCACACTTCGTGAAGATGATTGAATGGGGACTGTTTTTCGACCCGGGCTGGCATCCCATGCCCCGGGCGACAGAGCTACCGGATGTAAATGCCGCCGGTCGCGGGCAGCGAGTAGGCAGTCCGGCTGTGCAGAGAGGTCTGGCGGCGGATGGTGAAAAGGAGGACATGCAATTCCCCAAGCAGTTCATACCCAAGACCCTCATTCACGATGCCATTCTTAATCCTCCCCTCACCTGGTACGGTACTACCAGTGCCGGGTTCCCGCGTGACGACCAGTTCGTTCAGTACAAGTACCCGGTAGACGGGTGTTCTGAAATACACATGATATGGTCCGATACGCCCTGTTTGCTGACGTGCTGGAATGACAGCAACAGTATCGCCAGAGCGTACCAGAGCCCTAAAATCGAGTTCATGCTGGTGCAGCACCCCTGGATGGAGAACGATTGCCTCTTCGCCGATATCCTCCTGCCCGTTAATACCAAGTTCGAGGAAGAGGATATCGCCACGGATAACTTCAGCGGCCAGTTCAATACCGTGATGTATGAGGACCAGTGTATCGAGCCCAGAGGCGAGTCCAAGAGCGACTACGAAGTAGTCTGCATGATAGCCGAAAGGCTGGGCCTGCTGAAAGAGTACACCAGGGGCCGGTCTGTCAAGGACTGGATAGAGTTCGGTTTTGACCATTCGGAAGTAGCCCCGCTGATTAGCTACGAGGAACTTAAAGAGAAAGGCTATTATGTTGTGGCCACCGACCCGGACTGGAAGAAACACAAGCCCGGCTTGAGCGGCTTCTGTGAAGACCCGGAGAAAAACCCCCTGAACACCCCTTCCGGGAAGATAGAGTACTATTCCCAGTCTCTGGCGCAGCACTTCCCCGATGACGAGGAGAGGCCACCGGTTCCCCACTGGATTGAAAAGGGTGTGAGTCACGATGAAAGCCTTTCCAGCCAGAGAGCCAAGAACTATCCCCTGCTCATCATATCCAACCACGGCCGGTGGCGGGTGCATGCCAACCTTGATGACATAAGCTGGTTCCACGAAATTAAAACCTGCAAGGTTATCGGGGCGGACGGCTACCACTATGAGCCCATCTGGATTCACCCGGCGGACGCTGAAAAGAGGGGTATCGCCAACGGGGACGTGGTTAAGGTATTCAACGAGAGGGGCGTTGTCCTCGTAGGCGCTTACGTGACGGAGAGAATCATGCCCGGCGTGGTATATATCGACCACGGTGCCAGGTACGACCCGATAATCGTGGGCGAGCTTGATAGAGGCGGCGCCATTAATACCATTAGTCCGCATAATATTACCTCTAAAAACTGCGCGGGGATGGCGACCAGCGGTTACCTGGTAGAGGTAGGACACGTCGACCTGGACGAATTGAGAACCCGGTACCCCGAAGCATTTAACAGACCGTACGACCCTGCCACCGGGCAACGGATAGAGCGAATCATGGCTTAATAGTCCCACCCATTGCCCCGAGTAAATCCGGAACTTCCATGCTGTCATTCCCGCGAAGCTTGCCCCGTACTTGATACGGGGGCGGGAATCCAGCCTCCCCACTCTGTCATTCTGAGCGAAGCGAAGAATCCAGCCGGGGGAAGGGGTTCTGGATTCTCGGGCTTGACCCGAGAATGACATAATTAAATAATCTCGATGAGGTATAACGGGAATGCTGCTTATAATCGGAATAACCGGGGCTTCCGGAGCGATATACGGCATCCGGCTGCTCGAGGTATTGTCGGCCAATAAAGAAGTGGAAATACACCTTATCATTTCCAAAGCCGGAGAGGAAATCATCAGGCATGAAACCGATTGGGGACTGGAGCAGGTAAGAGCCCTGGCGAATGTCTGCTACGACATCAACGATATCGGGGCCAGGCTTTCCAGCGGCTCGTTCAAGAGGGACGGCATGGTGATTGCCCCCTGCAGCATGAAAACGCTGTCGGCGCTGGCAAACTCATATACCGATAACCTGATAGCCCGCGCTGCCGATATCGCATTGAAGGAGAGAAAGAGGCTGGTTTTACTGGCGAGAGAAACTCCGCTTCATCTGGGTCACCTGAGAAACATGGTAAAGCTAACGGAGATGGGCGCTATTGTTTTTCCGCCGATTCCTGCTTTTTATCATAAACCGGAGACAATCCGGGACCTCGTCGACCACACCGTGGGTAAGGTCCTGGATGTATTTGATATCAAGCATGACCTCTTCAAAAGATGGGAGGGGTTAACCGGCAAAGATGAGTAATCCCTCTTAAGTCAATGATGCAGCATTGATGGTGTTTAGTAGCGGTTGACCTTACCTCCTAAGAAGCGAGTCCAATTTTTCCAGGCGGTTTCCCCTTTTCCTGGCTATTATCGTAAAAGCCCTAGGAACATCCGCCATCAGAGACCTTGATTGTTCGGCTGCATCCGTATAAAACTTGATAATCGTCTTTTCTATCTCCAAAGCCTGGCTCAAAACATCGGTGTAGCCCGTCCCGTCCGGTACCGCCGTCTTTAAGGTGTAGTCGTCCGGGTCGATATTAAACGCAAAACAGCCCTCAATGGCATCGGTGATAACTCCATAGTAGGCTCTCTCAACCTGAACAATATTTTTCTTGTTCTCTCCGGCAAAAGAGAGAAAAGTCTCGGCATCTTCGGCGTTTCGCTGAGCCAGATTCTCGTAGAACTCCGCCGAGTCGTTTTCGAGTTTCCTGGCGAAGGTGATGCCCTCGGATGCTGTGTGTAATATCATCTATTTCTTTCTTCCCTTATTAAAACCACCTTTGAATAACGACCTTGCTTTCCGTGAAGAAGCGGACCGCCTCCCGTCCCTGTGTGTGCAGCACTCCGAAGAATGAATCCTTCATGCCGCTGAACGGGAAGAAGGCCATAGGCGCCACTATCCCGATATTTATGCCCACATTGCCGCTGGTAATATTGTACTGATACTCTCTGGCGCTTTTGCCATTCGTCGTAAAGATGGAGTCGCCATTGCCGTATGGGTTGGCATTGGCAATCTCTATCGCTTCGTTCAGGTCTTTCACCCGCATGACACTCATTACAGGGCCGAAAATTTCTTCGGAACCTATTCTCATATCCGGTGTGACGTCCTCGAAGATAGTTGGGCCGAGAAAACACGTTTCCGGATAGTCGCCCACAATCTTGATATCTTTTCTGCCATCAAGTCTGATTTTCGCCCCCTGTTTAATACCGCTCTCGATATATTCTACGATTCTTGCCTTTTTCTCTTTGTCACGTACCGGCCCCATTTGCACCGATTCATCAAGTCCGTAACCAACCTTTATGTTGGAGGTTTGTTCGACAACCCTGTCCATGAAACTCTTGTAGAAGGCGTCGTCTTCACCGACAATAACGGCATTGGCCGCCGATAGGCACCGCTGACCGGTATTACCAAAAAACGAAGTCATCATGGCCGTCACGGTCCTTTCTACATCGCAGTCGGGCATGATGGTCATGAAGTTCTTCGCGCTAGCCTGAGCAATATACTTCTTGCCTGTCTCACCACACTTCTTACAAATAACTTCTTTTGCTGTTGAAGTGCGCCCGACGAAGGTTATTCCCTTAACATCCGGATGTTCCAGCACGCGGCCGACAACAGCTCTCTCGCCATTGACTACGTTCCATACTCCAGGTGGGAAACCGGCTTCTTCCACTAACTCGGCCAGTTTCATCTGACTGTTGGGAACCTCCGGCGATGGTTTTACTATCACGCAGTTGCCGGTAGCTACGGCATACGGCGCCGACCAGAGCGGAATCATAAACGGGAAGTTGAAAGGACCTATAATACCGAAAACTCCCAGGGGGGTGGGGATTACCCACTCGTCGATGCCATGGGCGATATCCTCGGAATAATATCCCTGCATTAACGTAGGGATACCGCAGGCGACCTCAACGTTTTCGATGCCGCGCCGGGTCTCGCCCCTCGACTCATCTATGGTCTTGCCATGCTCCTGTGTCTGGATTCTGCTGACTTCCTCAAAGTTCTCTTCCAGTAACTCTTTCAATCGGTAGAGATGCCTCGCCCTGGCTACCGGAGTCGTTCTTCGCCAGTCGGGGAAGGCCGCTTTGGCTGCTTCTACGGCGGCATCCATCTCTTCGCCGGTCGAGATGGGGACTTTAGCAATTGTCTGGTATGTAGCGGGGTTTACCACGTCGACGACTTCACCTTTAGATTCCACCCACTCTCCGTCGATATAATTTTTAAGGGTTCTGACCTCTTTTATTGGTTCTTCCAGAAGAGCCATTTTTCAATACTCCTCTTCATCAAATTTTTCTTGTTCCGGGTATTAATCGCCGTATGCTGCCGACGCGTGGCAGGGTATATAAATCATGCCTGAATTCCCAGTTTTCCTGCCAAAGAGGGTTATGCTTACGGTCAGGCACATTGTTACTCAATCGGGTCGTCCAGGGTACGGTAATATCCATCACCGAGGTCATTGGGGTTGAAGGTCTCCTTAAACTTACGCTGGTAGCGAAACGCCTCCGGTTGCGCCACCGCCCCGAGTATGCGGTCGCGTATTTCCTTGGGGGTTGTTTTACCATCGGTCCACCTGGCGTAGTCGTTCATTTTCTCCATACCGGGACCCCAACCCTTTTCCATGCCGTACCTGGCGGCAGCATTAAAGAATTCGAAAGTTCCTTCCGTTGATGCCTTATCAGCCGGGTCAAAATGGGTGAAGTTCTCCCACAGAGCGTGACCGCCGCCTCCCATGCCACCGATGCCTCCCATCATGCCGTCGCCACCGGCGGCGACAACATTGCCCTTCTTCTCCCATTCAACCTTGAACGCCGTTGCCTCTTCAACACGCGGTGGTTCTCCAGAAGTCCCGAAATCCGGAGTCCCTCCCAGTCCGAAACAGCCGTCGTAGCCGCCTCCAAATACCAGGTTCAAATTCTTGTGTCCCAACCTTATCATGTAGAGGAGTGACCAGTTGAACAGGTCGGGTTCCAGCATTGCCTTTACCTTCCAGCCTCCGGTCTCTTCCAGTATCTTATCCAGGGCTTTGTCCTGCCATTCGATATCCCCCGAAGTCATGCCCGCCAGGACAATCTGGTAATCGCGCTTCATGTCTTCGGTCATTTTCTGTACTTCCGGGTCCTTTAGCAGCTCCTCAATGTCGGAAAGCGTCCTGGTAGGGTCGGACAGTATCCTGACCATGGCCCCCTTCAGGTCTCTACCGAACATGTTGAATTGCCGGTGAGCGACATAGCCGATTCCCGCGTCGAAAATCAGGTAACAGGAATCAGCCCAGGCCTTCCAGGACGGAAAGCCCAGGGTATATACCCTGAAATTGTCCGGCAGCACCGCTTTGTAGGCGGGCGGTTTCCCCTCGACGGGTAGCGGGGCCGGTCCGGGCCAGGGGTAGAGCTTGATGGCACACTTGGTAAATACGCCCATCGCCCCGTTAGTCCCTATCATTCCCCTGACGAGTCCTTTCAGACTGGGCCCCGGTCCGTCACAGCAGAACCAGCCCAACCCGGAGCCCACCGAGCCTACCCTCAGGATTTCTCCATCGGGCATGACCCATTCCACACCGAGCAGATTCTCATTGTGATGACCCATGTAAAGGGTATCCGGTCCAAGTCCTCCCAAGGCAGTAGCACTGGCGAGGCAGGAACAGCTGGCGCCGGGCCCGTGGATGTGGGTATTCAGCCCCACCTTCATCGCTTCAGCCTGAAGTGTCGCCCCGATGACATGCGGCTCGACCACGGCAAAATTGTTCTTATCATCAATCTCCAGGATTTTATCCATCCGCCTCATATCCAGCTGGATGGTGTCATCCTCTAAAGGAAACCCCCAGGCTGACCAGAACGTACTGGAAGGCTTAAATTTTACCTTGTATTTGTTGCATAATTTGACGATGCCCTGGACCTCTTCGGCGCTTCCCGGCAGCAGGACGGCGGCACCCCTGGGCGTGTACACCCGGTAATAGGGGCCGATGTGAATGGCGGTATGAGACAGCGGGTATCTATACGAATCCAGTAATGCCGGGTCGTCGGAGATATTCTGTGGGCCTACAATTCCTTCTAATTCCCGATAGGCTTCTCTTGATAGTGCCATGTCTCAATCCTTCCGTTGTTATATTGCCTGTTTTACGAGGTCGGTAACATCAAAGACCTTCATTTTATCGCCCGCGGCATTAATGGCATCGATAAAATTCCGCTCACACCACGGGCAGGCGCTCACTATTGCCTCAGCACCGGTGGACTTCGCCTCCTCAATCCTCTCCGTAGCCGTCCAGTTAGAAAAGTCAGGGTAGGCTTCTTTTACCCCACCCCCGGCGCCACAGCACCAGGCATACTCCCTGATTCTCTCCATCTCCACCAGTTCCAGACCGGGGATACTCTTAAGCACGTCTCTCGGCGGGTCATAGACACCCCAGGCCCCGTTGTACCTCGGCCTTCTCGGCTCATAGACCACTATTTGATTTTTAACTTTCTTCTCTTTGCCTTCCCAGGGTACGTACGGCTCTCCCCGTCTGCCCAGGTGGCAGGGGTCGTGGTAAGTAACGCGCATGGGTATAGTTTTGCTGAACTTAATCTTGCCTTCCTGAATCAGGCGGTCGAGATATTGCACGGTATGGAGAACCTCAAACTTCGCCCCCAGAGGAGGATAAAGGCGTGAAAAGGTGTGAAAGCAGTCGGCGCAGGGGGTTACCACCGTCCTGACACCGGCCGCAGTCCAGGCCTTCATGGTTTTTTCCGCAAGTCCGGTGAATTCTTCTTTATAGCCCATGTCATAGGCTCTACCGCCGCAACAGGACTCGTCTGCCCCCATGATGCCGATATCAACGCCGGCATTTTTAAGAAGGGTCACGGCCGTCCTGGCTGTTTCCACCAGCTCTTCATCGTAGCTGAACCGGCAGCCGGCGTGGAAGAGGACCTCCGCCGATTCACCGGGGATACGCTTTACGTCCAGGCCTTCAGCCCAATCGCCGCGCCCGGCCCCGGGTTTCATCATCATGTTGTTTTCTTTACCGAGATGCTCGATAACGGCGGTAAGCTGCGGCAGCAGTTGGCCGTCCTCGACCAGCCTGAATTTTAATTCATGTATCATTTCCAGTGGTTCCAGGTTGTAGCGGCAAATCTTATCGGAAACGTCACAGGAGCCGCAGGTCGTGCATTTATAGACTATATCCACCACCCTATCGGTATAAGTGCTCTGGCCGTTCAGGAGTGACAGGGCGACAGCGTATCTGCCGCGCGCGGAGTAACTCAGGAAGTTATTATAGGCAATACTGGGACATCCCTTGGCAAACCTCCAGCTCTTCACCTGGTCAAATGGAATCCACTTGCAGTACGAGCACTGGCTGCACCTTTCCATATCAACTTTATAGTCTTCTAGCGCCACTTTCTAGTGCCTTCTTTCTTTGTTTCTCTTGCGCTTAAAAGCACAGCTTACCCGGGTTCATCACATTGTTGGGGTCGAATATCCCCTTGAGCTTCTTTAATACAATCGTAGTCTGCGCATCCTGCTTGTAGGCCATATCTGCCCATATGCCGTAGGGTCGCGAGAAGAAAGCCCCCTGCTCAAGCAGCTCCTCACTGGCCCTGGTTAAGAGCTGCTGCATCCTGGTTGCCTCTTCCGGATTGTCCCGGTCGAAGGGGAGGGTGAATTCACAATGGACATTGGCACCCTGGTGCAGCGGCTGGATGTAAACGCCGATATCCGAGGCCGGGTACCCGCTGGCTTCGGCCACTGAGTTCATTGTCCTGATAAATTCCGGCGTCCTGTTGAGGGTGGTCAGGAAGAGGATATCCTGGTATCCCCCCTTTAAGTCGAGTTTCCAGTAGGGCTCCCGGGACGGGTTGAGTATCGCTTTCAGCACTTCATCACTCCCGGCTCCGGGGATTCCCGACACGAGCTGCTGGCCAAATCGCCGGGCAATATCCGCGATGTCCTTCTCCTGATACTCGACTCTTTCCGCGGGCAGTACGCTGCGTCCGGCTATGCCCACCAGGACAACCCAGGGTGGGAGTTCCTTCATCAGGGCTCTGATTCTGTCGGCTCCGTTTCCAAGGATATATGCCAGGCTCGCGTTATTCAACAATAAAAGCTCATCGGCAAATCTGAACTTCAGGAGCTGGTAAGCAAAATCAAGCAGGTCATCAGGCCTCTGGGCCGGCACGAAGAAGAGCTTGTGGAGCGCGGGTAATATCTCGCATTTTACCGATGCCCAGGTCACGATGCCCATGCTCCCCTGGGCGGCGGAAACAAACCTGTAGAAATCTGCCTGCCCCGGACCCGTAGCACCTGCCGGGGCCTGTTTCTTCTCCCAGGCTTCTTCCATTGAGGTCCAGTTGCCGGCGTCGCCGGTTACCAGCTTGTGACCGTCTCCCCAGACTATCTCGTTGCATCGCAACGGGTCGAGCGACGCCCATAGCTGCCGGGGAATCAGGGTAGGCTCCCTTTCCAGGAGGCTGGCTACCACCGACTTGCTGGCCCGCGGGAGCAACGGCGTCGTAAGCCTCATGCCTTCCCTGGCCAGTTCCAGCTGGAGTTCGGAGTAGGTTACCCCCGGCTCAACCATCGCCACCCTGTTTCTGCGGTCAATCCTCATGACCTTCTTCATTCCGCTCAGGTCTACAATGACCGCTCCCGGTACGCTGGGAACAGTGTCACCACGGAAGCGCGGTGGCCCGGAGCTTACCGGTACCAATGGCGTGGCCGTCTGATTAGCCCACCTGACCAGCGCCTGAACCTCATCAGCGCTCCCGGGCTTTACCACTACCCGGGGTTTCACAGGTTTGACGAAGCTAAAATCCCTGGAATAGGCGTCCAACGTTTCAGGGTCATCAAAAACATTTTCCGAACTCACGATACCGGCCAATTCTTCTTTTAAAGCCATCCTTCTTCCGCCTACTCCTTTCAGATATTAATGCCCTATTTTCAAGTCTTTATATGGTCTGTGATGGTCATTTTTAATCACGTTTACCTGCAGCGGGAGATACTTGACTGGACTGCAACAAAACGATAGTGTGGTTTTCAAGTACTTATAGGGCAAATGCTCAAGCTATAAAATTGTACACACCGATATTGGTTTTTGTCAAACCACTTCATTCCGCCAACTGAAATTAAAAATTAAGTAGAACCTGGCAATCCGATGGGTTGACCAGGTGACCTTGTGGGTTTATAATTCATGTAATCCTAAAAAGTCACGTGGGAGGAAATGAATATGAAAGTAAAAGTAATCACGTTAGGTCTAACGGCTCTCCTGACACTGTCCCTGCTCGCCTGCTCATCGGGGCCAACGGGAGAGCCTGGAGATTCTGAAACGCCCGCCACAAAGCCAAGTACAACCAGTTACGTAGCCGCGACCACTGTGGAGTTTTATACGTGTAACGATTTTGCGGATGAGCCGAATATCACGGATGAAATTGAATTTACAGCTAACAAGGGAGTAACGGTAATACTGTGCTCTAATCGGACAACCGGCTTCCAGTGGAATGAAGAGGCACAGATAAGTGACACATCAGTAGTAGAGCAGACAGGCCATAGTTATGTCGCACCCTCTGCCAGCAAGGTTGGAGCTGCGGGAACGGAAAAATTTGTCTTCGCAGGGGTCAACCCGGGCACGGCCACGGTATCTCTGGAATACAGCCGAGATTGGGAAGGTGGCGAGAAGGCCGAATGGACATGTACCCTGACCATCACTGTGAAGTAGGTAGCTTTCAGGAGAAGTAATAACGGCAATGCTGGGGCCCCCTGAATAAGAGGTTCCCCAGCACTTTGCCTGTATACCCATGTTGTACTGTTACAGGCCGTATTCCTTCCATCTCTTTTCCACCAGTTCCTCGGTCTCCGGCCGAGAATAGTGACATTTCGGAGGAAACCTCTGATTACCCCACTCCTCGCGCACAGGGTGGAGCTCCCAATCCGTAGTGGCATCGATAAGCAGTTTACTGGCTACGGCCGCCCCGTACTCAAGTTCCGCCCTCAGGTCATAGGCGACGCTGACGTCGATGGGCGACCCCATATATAAGGGGTAGACAACCAGGTCCCTGTCAAAATTCACCTTATTGTGCATGGCACCCATGAGCGCCGCGGGGTTGCGAATGTCCACATCCTCTTCCGCTACCATCAATATATTGAAGGGGTGACCGGCGAACTTGGAGCCCCATAAGGCGGCGGCTATTTGCCTCGGCTGTCCCTGATACGTTTTATGAATTTTAACCGCTGATATCGGCCCCGTCGTAACATCAAGCACTCCGGGAATTTCATGGGACTCCAGGGTATTCCAGTTAACCACCGACATCATAGTACTGACGGCTGCCCTTATCTCGGTAACGCCTTCTCTGGTACCCACCAGAGAACCACGGTAAATGGCATCGTTTCTGTGGGTGATGCAGCTGACTTCCACCACCGGTCTCTTTCTCGCTTCCCCGTAAAACCCTGACCCCTCACCGAAGGGCCCTTCTATTTCGTAAGTGCTCGGGTCAGGGGACATAGTGCCCTCCACCACTATTTCGGCGGATGCGGGCACTTCAATATCGGAAGTCTCACATTTAACAAGCTCGACAGGCTCCTGTCTCAGCGCCCCGGCCAGTTCATACTCGGGCCCGACAACGGGACTACCGGCGACTACTATTAAGGTGGGGTCCCAGCCGTAGACGAATGCCACGGGCATGGGTTTGCCCATCTCCCGGTACTTGCTGTAAGTAATACCCCAGTCCTTCGTTGGCATCAAAAGCACGCCTATCTTGTTCTTACTCAATATCGTGCCCCGGTAAACACCTGCATTGTTTTGCCCGGTATCGGGGTCCCTGGTGACGGTAGCGCTAAATGTGTTGATATAGCGTCCGTTATCAAGCGGGTGCCACTTGGGGACCGGGAACTGGAAAAGGTCCACGTCTTCACCCTTAACGATGTTTTCCTTGACCGGCCCCGTTTTGACCTTCACCGTCTCCAGCGGCTTCTTCATCCTGTTTCTAATCGTCTGAATAGTCTCTGTAGGGGGTGTATCTCTGGGCAGGCCGAGCATGAGGTTGACACGGGAGCGCGTTCCCAGGCCATTGGTAAAAAGCTTCCTTGAACGCGTCGCTTCGTGGTCTTTGATATTCTCAAACAGAAGCGCCGGGCCTTCCTGCACGTATACCTTTCTTATGATTTGAGATATCTCGTCATCCCAGTCCACCCTGGCTGTTACTCTCTTTAACTCACCCTCAGCATCCAGCTGGGCCATCCATGCTCGCAAGTCTCTATCTGGCACTGTTTTACCTCCTGAAATACTAAAATCTCAACCCGCTAAGAACCTATTTATATATACCGTATTCCTTGGTAAAATCAATCATTGCTTTGAGGTTTTCTGGCTTGACCCTGTCAATGGCAGCCCCATTGGCCATGATATAACCGCCGCCGGGGGCGCAGGTATCGATGAGCTGGCGGCATCTTTCCTTCACCTGCTTGGTTGTGCCGGTAATCAGCAGCGAGGAAGACACGTTGCCACTTATGCAGGCAACATCACCCAGTATTTTCTTGGCCCTGGCCATGTCTGTCGCGTCGAACGTCCATGCCGTCTTAGCTTTAGGCACGTCCCTGATAACTTCCAGGCGTGAGTTATAGCTTCCCTCAACAAAAGGAAACGGTACGCAGCCCTCTTCAATCAAGCCCATGAAAACCTTCCTTAAGGTGGGCCAGTAGAAGGTCTTGAACTGTTCATCGGAGAGGAAACCGTCGGCCCCTTTATGCAGCGGCATAAACACCAGGGGATTTCCGTTCATCCTTGACATGGACACCCCCATCTTAATCATGAACGGCGTTATTACCTCCAGAGCCTGGAGGAGCTTGGCGGGCTGCCGGTACATATCCACCATTACCCCTTTGGTGCCTCTGAGGGTATCACCGATGACATCAAAAGGTGCCTTGCTAAGGCCACCGAGGAAGCCGGGAAAGCCAGCGGCTGCCATCTCATGACTGAAGGCGCTGACAACCCCCATCCATTTCATGGTTTCAGCCCCTGCCTCAAAAAGAGTTTTATAGGCAGCCTGAACGTCGGGCATAGCAAACGGCATAACAAAAGAAGCGAACGAACCCTCCTGGACGTTGGTGGGACTTTGTAGCAGCTTAAAGGGCTCCAGGGCTCCGCATATGCGAGGTAAGTAGATGCTGTTCCAGAAATGTGACGGGTCCTGAATCAAGGCGTCATATTCATCCGCCATCATGTATTCGCCTTCAATGCACTGGTAGGTATTTTCGGGCGAGACCCCATGCCCGGGCCAGGCATATAACTTGACGTCAAGAATTTCAAAGAGCCTTCCCGAACCGGCGAAAAACCCGCCAGGGTCCACATCCGGCTCAAAGTCCAGGACGTATTTTCTGATTGCCGTGGTGAGCTTTCCGTAGTCATACATCATATCATGAGGGGTCAGGCCCACATAATAAGCGGGGAAAAAATTAACGATGGAAAAGATAGGCACCCTGTCCGGCGTTTTCTTCAATTGAACCGCATCTTTTATCCGGGTTACTCTCTCCTTGTATGACTTCTCAGTCTCGGGGCTGGTAAACTCTATGCCCTGTGGCGAAAGCCACGAATCAAACATCGCCTCCTGCTTTTCATCCAGTGATAACTCTGCCCATTGCTTTTCCACTTTTGTTTACCTCCTGTACTTTCTCTGCAGGTGACTCTAACTCAGTGCCTGCCCATTTTTCGGCAAGCAATACCACTAATACTACGAGGTCCAGGATAATATGTCCTACGTTGGTAAAACGGCTTACTACATCGCCCTTGTCAGAATATTACATAGGCGGCACCTGGCTGTCAATTCTACGCCTCAGAACTCTGCAGCCGCCACCCAAAAGGAAAAGGCTCCGGAGGCGGTAAACCCTCCGAAGCCTTTCTATCTCGCTAATAGTCTGAAGGCTTATTTCTGAGTGGTGTATTCATCTACCAGTGACTCCCAGGTAGAGAGTACCCTGTCGGTAACCTCTTCGCTGTAACCCAGGTCATGGCACATATCCGCCCAGGTAGGAAACGCGTACTGTCGAGCCGCATCGTCCCACAGGACCGACTGCTCCGGGGTGGGAGTGTTGATAGTAATGCCCGATCCTTCAATAGTGGGCGTGCTATGTACGGTCTCGTCATACATACCCTGGGCACATACTATCAAGGCGTCTTCCCAGGTAGCATCGAATATCACCTGGTCTTCCGGCGGCAGGGAGTCATAGAATTCGTGGCTCGTCAGGATGAGCAGGGTCCCGGCGCCGAAGGTCTGTTTCAAGATGTAGTCACAAAGTTCGAACATGTTGTAAGGGCCTATCATGGCGTAGGTCATGATAGCGGCATCGGTGACCTTTTTTTGCATGTTATCGTATGCCTGGGGAGGTATCTGGAAGACGCCGGCAGCGCCGAAAGCACTCATCATATCCGCCAGAGCGCCCAACGCCCCGCCGACCTTCAGGCCTTCAAGGTCTTCAGGCACGATTACCTCTTTATCCGCGCTAATAAGGTAACTCGGGTCTATTCCAAGGGCTTTAATCAAATGATAGGGTTTGAACTCGGCTGCAATTTCCGGTATCTTATAGAACTCTATCAGGGCATCGAATGATACGAGGAATTCCTCCATGCTAACACCCTTCTTGTGGAACGACAGCGTGGGGAGATCGCCAACCGCGGCTAGCGGGAAATCGGCCATTTTGCTTCCGGTAGAGGTCATGACGATTTCACAGACACCTTGTTTTACCGCATCCAGAGAGCCTGCATCGTCTAATAAGGCCGAAAATCCATAAGTCTCTACAATATAGCGACCGTCCGTCCGCTTCTCAAACTCATCCGCCCACCACTCGTAGCCCACACCTACGGCTGAGAACGGGGGCATCGTGTAGTTAAATTTAATCGTCCTGACCTCTGGAGCTGGTGCTGGCTTTTCCGGTTCCGGAGCTGGTGCCGGCTTTTCCGGTGCTGGTGCTGGTTTTTCCGGTGCCGGTGCTGGTGCTGGCTTTTCCGGTTCCGGAGCTGGTGCCGGCTTTTCCGGTGCTGGTGCTGGTTTTTCCGGTGCCGGTGCTGGCGCTGGCTTTTCCGGTGCCGGTGCCGGTGCCGGTGCCGGTGCGGGAGCTGGTGCCGGGGCTGGCTCGGCACAGGCAGCCAGTAGCAGCCCTGCCAGCAGAACTACAGTGAGTACTGCAATCATCCAGTTTCTTTTCTTCATTTTTCCTCCTTTGCAGTTAGATTCAATTTGAAATAGCTATTTGCCTGGCTATACATTTACACTCCTACACCTCCCTTTGTTAGATTAAATATAAATAGATAAATAGATTAATATGTTAAGTTAATTCACACTTTATAACTATTCCCTATTTCTGTCAACCCCTTTTCAGCCTCCGTTTTAAATTGTGTGGCAAAATTCGTAAAATAGTATCGTGTTAGATAATGACCTGGGCGCAAAGCAGTAAACGGAAGGAGGTCTTACCGCCGTGGCTCAGAGACAGGAGAATCGTACCGCCGTTCTGACCGGACTTACAGATTGCAGACCGAGGGTGCAGTGGGGATATACTTGTGTACTCAGGCTGCCACGGCAGTGTTTATAGCGAGTCTTGCTTATTTTATAGGCGGGGTGTATAATTGCGCCAACCAGCCAATTTATGTATTTCATCAAGGAGAAGGGAGGTATATCAGTATATAAAAAATGTGAAGAGTTTTTACCTGTCACTGCGTAATCCATCCCCAGGTGACGTTGAATATTTTTGGCCTACTTAGTATATTAATGAGGAACTCTGCCATATTCTCCCAGCCCGACCCGTCCAATAATATGCAATACAGGAGGTGAGGTGCTACAGCAAGAGGAGCGAGTATTATCACGGTGTGGTAAGGTAGTACTGAACATTAGCAGGGTGATGGCGGTAATTGCGGCCGTAGTACTCGGCATCATGATGATTCTCACTGTTGCCGACGTAGCCGGCCGTAACCTTTTTCTTAAACCGGTAGAGGGTACCTACGAACTCGTAGGCATTATGCTGGTTATAGCCGGATGCCTGGGGCTGGGCTATTGCCAGCTTAACCTGGGGCACATCAGGATTACGGTATTATCTGACCTCTTCTCCGCCAGAGGGCAGGCCATCATACTTCTCGTTGCTTATATTATAGGTGCTGTGACATGCGGTTTGATATGCTGGCAGGGGGGATTGAGGGCCTGGGACTATATCTTTAAAACGCTTGGCGGTATTATAGTTACGTTACGTTTACCGTTATGGCCCTTCATGATGCTGCTGGCTGTAGGTTTCGGCTGGGCATGTATAATATTTCTGATTGATATTTATCTCACGGCTAGAGAGGTGTTCAGGCATGGGTCAGACTGAAGTAGGTTTAATCGGCATAGCCGTTGTTTTGGTAATCCTGATAATGGGAGTGCATGTCGGTTTTGGTTTAATTCTCATTGGTTTTATCGGTTACGGGATAATAGGCGGTTTTCAGGGCGCCATTGCCAATCTGGCCATACTGCCGTTTGATAGACTTAACGATTACCATTTTGCCGTGCTGCCGCTCTTCCTGCTTATGGGCTCATTTGTCGCCAATAGCGGTATAGGCAGGGAGGCATATGAGATGGCTCGTTCCTGGCTCGGGCATCTGAAAGGCGGTCTGGGTATGGCCACGGTTTTTGCCTGTGCAATGATTGCCGCCTGTGCTGGTACCAGTGCCGTCGGTGCGATACTCATGGGCCAGGTAGCCTATCCGGAGATGAAAAAAATGGGGTATAGTAGACAGTTAGCCTCCGGGTGTATCGCGGCCGGGGGCACCATGGGGATTTTGATACCGCCGAGCATGGGGTTTGTCCTTATCGGCATCCTTACGGAGTTGTCTATCGGCAAGCTGTTTATCGCCGGGATAATACCCGGCGTTCTCGAGGCTTTATTTTATGTGCTAACCATTTTCCTCTTGTGCAGGTTTAATCCGAAACTGGCCCCGGCATCGTTTAAGACGACCTGGAAAGATAAGGTGTTTTCCATGAAGCTGACCTGGCCGGTGGTGCTTCTATTCATCCTGATAATGGGAGGCATTTACGGCGGTATCTTTACACCAACAGAGGCCGGCGGCATCGGAGCCTTCGGGGCGCTGGTTATCGGTCTGGCCAAGAGAAAGCTAGGCCTTCACGGCGTCTGGGACTCCTTGATGGAGTGTGCGAGGTTGGTCGCCATGATTGTCGTCATGCTGGTTGGCGCCTATATGTTCAATGCCTTCCTAGCCATTACCCAGATTCCAACTACCATCAGTGAGTTTATCTCAGGACTGCCGGTACCACCTCTGGTTATCCTGATTGCTGTCCTCATCTTTTATATTATATGCGGCATGTTTTTTGATGTTATTGCCGTACTTATCCTCACCATTCCTATCATGTACCCCTTGATGGAATCACTGGGGTTCGACCTGATATGGTACAGCGTGCTCATGGTAAGGATTATCGAGATAGGAATGGTCACGCCGCCTTTCGGCATTAATCTGTTTATTCTGACGGGAGTTATTAACGAGCCTCTTGGCGTCCTCTACCGCGGCATAATACCATTCGTCATTGCCGACGTGTGCCATGTTGCTCTGCTGGTGGCTGTTCCTTCGCTCAGCACTTTCTTACCCAGCATGATGTGACCTGTTACTCTCTTGAGATACCCGTTTTTAAAGCTAAAATCCCTCGAATCAATAAAGAGATTTCGGGGGATTTTACTTTTATACCGACCAGGTTGATAGCAGGGCCAATCACGAGTAGAATATAGACATATTTCGGGATTGACCATGAAAGGAGCTTCAGTGACTGGAGGATACATGGGGAAGCTCCTGTTCGTGAATCTCTCTACCGGAGAGATGGAAGAGGAGACGCCAAACGAAAGCCTGCACCGGGATTTCATCGGGGGTTACGGCATCGGGGCCCGGATTCTTTACAGTCGGCAGAGAGGTGGCATAGACCCTCTGGGACCGGAAAATACTCTTGGCCTGATAACCGGCCCGCTTACCGGTACTCCGGCCACTCTTGGTTGCCGCTATGTAGCCATAGCGAAATCACCCCTTACCGGAGGCTGGGGCGATGCCAATTCCGGAGGTCAATTCGGTCCCTATCTTAAATTTGCCGGCTATGACGGGGTATTCTTTTCCGGCATTTCCGAAAAGCCGGTTTACCTTTATATCAACAATGGTAAAGCCGAACTGAGAGAGGCGACTAATATCTGGGGAAAGAGTACCTTTGAAACCGATGAGGCGCTGCAGGCCGAATACGGTAAGACCGCCAGAGTCGTCAGCATCGGCCCGTCCGGTGAGAAACTCTCCCTCGTGTCCTGTCTTATGAACCATGGCGGCGACGCTGCCGGGCGGTCGGGGCTGGGGGCGGTCATGGGTTCCAAAAAGCTGAAGGCGGTGGTGGTAAAGGGGGACATGAAGGTTCCCATAGCCGATATGGAAAGGGCCAACCGGGCGAGGCAGGAACATATCGCCGAGATAAAAGGGCCCGGCCTCGAAATTTTTCACAAGTACGGCACCGGCGTACACACCGACGAATCGGTCCACAGCGGCGACACACCGGTGAAGAACTGGGGTGGTGTCGGCGTCATTGAATTACCTGACGTCTCCGGTTTGAACAAGGATGTAATAGACGCCAATGTGGAGAGCCGAACCGGCTGCTGGCACTGTCCCGTTGCCTGCCGCGGTTCCCTCAAGGCGGGCACCGGCGATTATCCCTACCCGGCCGGCGCGCACCGACCGGAATACGAAACTATGGCCGCCTTCGGAGCGATGTGCTGTAATAACAACGCCGAGGCCATAACCA
This sequence comes from Dehalococcoidales bacterium, assembly GCA_034430675.1. Classification (GTDB taxonomy): domain Bacteria; phylum Chloroflexota; class Dehalococcoidia; order Dehalococcoidales; family RBG-16-60-22; genus JAFGPF01. The sequence goes on along the minus strand of DAOUEB010000061.1, from coordinate 6,575 downwards.
TGGCGAATCACATCTGCAACAGCCACGGGCTGGATACTATCTCCACCGGAACCATCATCGCCTTCGCCATGGAGTGTTATGAGCACGGCATCATCACCAGGGCGGATACCGACGGAATCGAGCTTACCTGGGGCAATCACCGGGCTATGGTCAAGATGACCGAGAAGATAGCCCGGCGGGAGGGTTTCGGTGATGTCCTCGCCGACGGAGTTAAGGTTGCCGCCGAAAAAATCGGCAAGGCCGCCGAACAATACGCGGTACACATCGGCGGCCAGGAACTCGGTCTGCACGACCCCAAATTCGATTTTCCCTTTTTCAGGGGTAAGCCGACCGCCGCCAGGTATCAGATGGATGCAACCCCCGGCCGACATACGGCCGGTTTCGGACCCAGTCAGTTTCTGGACCACGTGGTTAATGCCGCCGGATTCTGCCTGCATAGTGATACCTTCGTGGCTGAGACAGGTAAGTACCTGGCGGAATTTCTCAGCGCCGTGACCGGTTGGGAACGTTCCGCGGACGACCTGCTCAAATACGGCGAGAGGATTGCTAACATAAGGCATGTCTTCACCCTGCGCGAAGGTATCAACCCCCGGGAACTTAAGGTACATGGCCGGATAATCGGTCGTCCCCCTCATAAAGAGGGCCCGCTGGCCGGTGTGTCATCAGATATTGAGACCCAGATAGACGAGAACCTTGACGCCCTCGACTGGGACCGGGTAACCACGAAACCGAGTAAGAAAAAACTGCTGGAACTGGGGCTGGATGATATTGCCGAGGAGCTATGGCCACCGCAGGGTAATCCCTGACATAGGGTTGGATGATAGAATTTATACACTCTAACCGGGAGCAACAGCAGCCAAGCTTGCGTTCAAAAACAATAATCCCTACTTTTTTACGAGGAGGTAGCAAGCACTATGAACAGCCTTGAGGGTAAGGTCGCCATGGTCACCGGGGCCGCGAGCAAGAGAGGCATGGGACATGCCGTTGCCGTGCGATTAGCCGGTGAAGGGGCTAACGTAATCGTTCTTGATAAGTACGCCGCGCCTGAAAGCATCTGGCCCGGAGACGAAGGATGGGGCGGACTGGATGCCGTCGTTGATGAAATCAAGTCGCAAGGCCGGGAAGCTCTGGCCGTGGTAGCGGATATCAGCAGCAGCCAGGCGGTGGACGAAGCCGTGGCACAAGCCCTGAAAAGGTTCGGGAAAATAGATATTCTGGTACATTGCGGTGGCATTCGCGGCTCGATGACTACCCCGGTCATAGACCTTACCGAAGAAGAGTGGCGAGCCATCCTGGATGTCAATCTTACCGGCTCGTTTCTCATCTCCAGGGCAGTAGCCAGAACGATGGTGCCAGACGGAGAAGGTAAAAAAATAGTTCTTATCGGCTCAATGGCGGCCACGAAGGGTTACGCGGGAAGCGCCGGCTACTGCGCTTCGAAGCATGGCATCCTGGGACTGGGAAGAACTCTGGCTGCCGAGCTGGCGCAATATAAAATAAACGTCAATATCATTAATCCCGGCGGCTTTGACACGAACCTGAGAGACGAAGAAATTATCAAGAGGGCAAAAGCCGAGGGTATCAGTCTGGCTGAAGCCATAGAGCAGGAATCCCACAAATCGGGGCCGGGTCCCGGCATACCGCTGGGCCGACTCGGCAGACCCGAGGAGATAGCCGACCTGGTCTTTTTCCTGGTTTCCGAGCAGTCCGATTACATCACGGGAGAGGCCATCATCATCGGCGGCGGCATCACCTGAAACACATCTAGAGAGAGGAATGTCTAATTTACAGGGAACGAGAGGTATTATATTTAAACATGGGGCCGGAGACAAAGGACTACTGGCAGTATCTATTTTCTCCTAAATCTATCGCCGTTATCGGGGCATCCAACGCGCCGGGGTCATGGGGGAACAATACCATGAAGGGTCTCCTTAGCACGAAGGGCAGGCGCATTTATCCGGTTAACCCCAACGCCGACGAGATTCTCGGGGTCAAGGCTTACCATAGCGTGACAGACATACCGGATTCAGTTGATTTAGCGGTAATAGTTATCTCGGCCCATCTGGTCCCCGATGTATTGCGCGAGTGTGTATCGAAAGCCGTCAAAGTCGCTGTTATTATCTCCGCCGGATTCGCCGAAACAGGTGAGCAGGGACGGAAGCTGGAAGCCGAGTTAGTCGAGATTGCCCGTCGAGGAGGCATACGCTTTATAGGTCCGAATAGCATGGGGCATGCCGATACGCGGTCGCAGCTGTCGACCTTCGGCCAAGCATGGGAAATGCCCAGAGGACCGTCAGCCGTCCTGGCTCAAAGCGGTAACATGTGCCTCAAGATAGTTCACAATCTAACGGCAGCCGGAGTCGCTTTCAGCAAATATATCAGTACCGGCAATGAAGCCGACCTGCGCATGGAAGACTACCTGGAATGTCTGGCCGGAGATGATGACACCCGAGTAATCGCCGCCTATATCGAAGGCCTGCGGGACGGGAGACGTTTCTTACGGCTCGCCAGAGAAATCACGGCCCGCAAACCGATTGTCGTCGTCAAGGTCGGCGGAACCGAAGAGTCGGCCAGGGCTGTCATGTCCCATACCGGAGCGCTGGCCGGCGCCGACGAGGTCTACACCGCCGCCTTCAGGCAGGCAGGAGTGATTAGAGTAGATGATGACGACGAGCTCTGTGACGTGGTGTATGCGTTACTCAACTGCCCTTTGCCCCGGAACAACCGGGTCGGCATATTGAGCATCGGGGGCGGCCCGGGGGCGCTGACCGCCGAAGCGTGCGAGAAGGAGGGACTGGCATTAGGCAAACTCGAACCCTCGACGGTTAAGAAACTGGACCAATACCTGCCATCGCGATGGTCCCGCCGGAATCCCGTCGACATGGCCGGCCCCAGTACGGCTGAATTTTCGTCAATAGCCGACCTGCTCCTGGCGCTGCTCGAGGATGCCAACATCGATTCGGTCTTCCTGCTGGCCCCGATAGTAATGGACAGGACTCTCCTCACCAACCGCATGGGGCTTAAACCCGGGCAGATTAAGGCCTATCGAGCCAAGGAAGAGAAAAACCTGAAGCTAATCAGGGAGAAGTCGGAGAAATACGGTAAGCCGGTAATTTTATTGTGGCAATCGCGCGATATTAACCCCGACCCGACTGTATCGTCCCTTTTCCGCAGGGAGAAAATTCTGGTCCAGTCCAACGCACGCCGTGCCGCCAGGGTAATGCGGTATTTAGCCTGGTACCGACGGTATCTCGATGCTACCGCGGGTAATTCGTCTCCACTTTAAGCCTTTTTAGGCGCCGTCCTGACTACTCCCTCTGCTTCCAGTTCAGCGATATCTTCGGACGAATAACCCAACCTGGTTAGAATTTCCCCGGTGTGCTGCCCCAGCATTGGTGATGGCCCCTGAGGTTGCCCCGGGGTTTTCTTGAGTTTTACCGGGATACCCAGCATCTTCACTTCCCCGCGGGTCGGATGCTTTGCGGTGTAAATCATGTCATTGGCTTCCAGTTGAGGATTGGCGCATGCCTCCTCGTAGGTCAGGCATGGGTCGCAGCGCATTTTCGCTTCCCGGAATATCTGCTGCCATTCGGCCCTGGTCTTCTGGCTGAACGCCTCGTCCAGAAGTCGCCCGATTTCCTCCCGGTTCTCATGCCTGGCTTCATCACTCTCAAACCTGGGGTCGTGTGCTAGGTGCTCTACTCCCACCACCTTACAGAAGTCGGGCCACACTGGGCCGGTCCCGAAGATAGTCAGCACGTCCCCATCGCTGGCGCGGAAGGGACCAAAGGGCGGAGTGCCGTAGCCCCGTCCCGACTTATACGGCATCCTTTCACCCGTCAGGTATTCGGCAAACCCGCTGAACTGCAGGTACAATGCCGCGTCCAGATTGTTCACGGTCAGTGCCTGTCCTTCTCCGGTTCGCTCCCGCACGAACAGGGCCGTCATTATCGCGTAGGCCACCAGCATCCCGCCGACATGGTCGCAGGCGGGGAAAGGCAGCATCTGCGGGGCGCCGCCGGGGTATCCCATCACGCTCACCATACCCGACATAGCCTGACTCCACATATCGCCCCCGGCGCGGTGGGCTACGGGGCCGGTCTCGCCGTAACCGGAGAAAGAGGCATAAATGACTCTCGGATTGATTTTTGATATGTCTTCGTAGCCTATCCCCAGTCTTTCCGCAACACCGGGACGGAAGCTCTGTAAAACAACATCCGTGTCCCTGGCCAATTTCAGGACAATTTCTTTACCCTTCTCCGTCCTGATGTCGATAGCCAGGTCTTTCTTGCCGCGGTTGAAAGCCATCCAGTCGGCCGTATCGGAAGCCCCCTCGGCTATCCTGGTGTCAAGCACGTCGTCCATGCCGGCGGGAAGCCCCAGCCGCTGTGCCTCTCCCTGTACCCTTTCGATTTTAATTACTTCCGCGCCCATATCGGCCAGCATCGTTCCGCCGAACGGTGCCGCTACGGCGATACTGAAGTCCAGGACTTTAATACCCTCCAGGGGACAAACCATAATTTACCTCCTCTCTCAGCTCAGGAGTTCGATTACTTCTCCGATATCGTCTACCTGTTCAAGTCGATTGATTCGTGCTATTAATCCGTCAATCTGCTTGCTTGACAGCGGTTTTATTGAATAGGCAGCACAATCTCTGAATTTTCTTTCATAGGCGCTGAAGGGCAGCGGTTTTTCGGAACTGCCTGAAGGAACATCCGCCTCTTCGATATACGTCTGCCCCTGCTTCGTCCTTACGCCGACTTTCGCCGGATCCATACTTCCTGAACCTCTCAGTCCAGCATCCACTTCGACGCGTATTTTACCGGAGATATCCAGTATGTCTGGACTTTTGATAGCCTCTTCGGTAAAATCTCCGATGCCGGCCCGCCCTCTGGCGAAAACCGCCGCCACCGCCCACGGTATGCTGAACTGGGAATCAACCGGGTTTTCCGGACGACTTCTCTTCTCAAGGGGATGTAACAGGAAATATGTATCATCCTGACAGAAGACGGTAATTTCCCGCACGTCTTCAGCTTTGATATCGTATTTGTTGATTAAAGCTAAGGCCGCGTCAACGTAGCTGTGAGCACCCTTGCAGCACGGATATGGCTTCATGGTGACGTTGATGCCTTGAAAACGTTTGCCCAGGTCTTTTGTGAGGGGTTTGGGGTCGTACTCTCCCTTGTGGTAAAGGTTGTACAGCCCTACTTCTCCTTCGAGGCAGTCCCTGGCCCCCGTAATGCCTTTCTCCGCCATCAGCGCCGCGACTATGCCCCCCCTGGCCGCAAAGCCCGGGCCCATCCTCTTGGTCAGGGCGCCCTCAGTAACGCACTGGCCGTTGCCGCTGCACTGGTGATAGGCGATTCCCAGGGCATTGAGGAGTTTATCTTCATCGAGACCCAGTATCCTTCCGGCAACCCCCGCAGCCGCCAGATAGCCGTACAGCGCGGTAAGGTGCCAGCCGGCCCCGGGATGCCCGCCGACCGGCGCGGTCTTTATCCCCGATCTGAATGCCTGACCCAGCCGGCACATCATATCGACACCCAGAACAACCGCCGTGATAAACTCCCGGCCATTCAATTTACCTTTACGCTCGGCCATCGCCAGGCAGGCGGGCACAATCACCACCGAGGGGTGGGTCGGACCGTCACCGGTATCGTCGTAGTCCAGGGCATGCCCCATGGTAGCGTTCACCTGGGCTGCATTGGGTGCGGGCGCTTTATACCCGAAGCAGAGCACCATGCTTTCTTCTTTGCCACCCCACTCCCCTACCAGTTCCGCCAGTTCTCTCACACCGGGACGGGAGGAACCGCCCAGCGCCACCCCCAGAATGTCCAGAATTTGCTTCTTGGTAACCTCCACTACCTCGTGGGGAATATCATCGTAGTTTACGGTAACCAGGTTCTTTGCCAGTGAGTAAGCAGCGTCCATGATTTCCTCTCCTGACGAAACGCCAACGGCTACAACGGTTTACTTATCCAGAAGTTCGTAGAACTTATTCCGCGCGTGAATAGCGTCTCTCACGCCCATGTCCCTTCTGGCCTTGAAGAAATTGAACTCATCCTCCTCGAAGTGGATGTTCGTGCCGAGGGTGTGCATCATGAAATGGTTGGTCAGGCCGCTGGTTATCCCCATGATATCGTAAACAACCTGCTTGGAAGTCTTGCCCATGGCGATGCCGTCTAAAGGAAACCTGGCGAAACCCTCCGCATAGCGGTTGACTTCTTCTTCCAGTTTATCCGGGGGGACGGCCCGGTTGATAAGGCCGATGCGGGCGGCTTCTTTACCGTCAATCATCCGGCCGGTCATGCAGAGGTCGAGGGCATTGGTCAGGCCGCAGCGCAGTATCATTATCGGCGTGATGGTAAGGTTGGGCATTCCCAACCTTACCTCAATCTCGCCGAACTTGCAGTCCTCGGCGCCAACGATGAAATCGCACCCGAGGTACATGTCCATGGACGCCCCGAGCAGGTAGCCGTGCGCCTGGACGACGGTCAGCTTGGGGAAAAAGAGCAGCTTTTGCGCGCATTCGTAGAAAAGTTTTCTATCGAACTTGAGCCGGTGGCGGATGGGCG
>DAOUEB010000060.1:0-25127 GCA_034430675.1 Dehalococcoidales bacterium | reverse complement strand
GACAGATATATAATAATATAATATAAATAGTATATTGTTACAAGTAATTGCAGTTGCAAGTAGTTGATATTTCGTCGGACCAGTTGTATAATAGGTAGTGGTGTGTGGGGCAGGGGCTATAAATTTTTTTTTAACTTTTATTGCAAACAGTTGCAATTGCACAGAATTGTAATACTTATATCGAGTGTCACATAGAAGGAGGGGTTTCTCTATGAGAAAAATGCACATTGTCGTTGCGGCTCTATTGGCGTTAACTCTTATTGCATCAGCCATATTGGGCGGGTGCGCCGATGAGAATCAAGACAAGCTTAAGGTGGTTACCAGCACTTCCTTAATATCGTCTATAGTGGGGCGGATAGGTGGCGACATGGTTGATGTAGTCAACATTATTCCCCCGGCGCAGTGCCCGGGACACTTTGATATTTCGCCCGGTGATGTTCAAAAACTGGCTGATGCCTCCCTTTTTCTCATGCATGGCTGGCAGGGCGAGAAATTCGGTGAGGAACTAATTGCCTCGGCTGATAATCCCGACCTGACCGTGGTCAGCCTGAATATCGAAGGTAACTGGATGACGCCGATGGTGTATCAAAAAGCAGTAGAAAATATTACCGGTGCTATCATCCAGGTAGATGCGGAAAACGTTTCGGCTTATGAGAAATCATCTGCGGAGCTTATAGACATTGTTGCCGCCAAAGGCGCCGAGATACAAACCAGGCTGGCTGATAAAAACCTCGCCGATATAAATGTGATGTGCGCCGACCAGCAGCCAAGGTTTGTCGTCTGGACGGGGCTGAATCTTATCCAGACATTCGGGCGGCCTGATTCATTTACTCCACAGGTGACTAAAGAGCTGGTGGATATGGGCAGGCAGGAGAATGTGACCCTGATTATCGATAACCTGCAGAGCGGGCAGGACGCCGGCGCCGGTCTGGCCGAGGAGCTGGGATGCAGCCGGATAATCCTCTCCAATTTCCCGGGCGGTTTCGATAATACGGAGACCTGGGAGAAAGCTATCGACCGTAATATCGACCTGATACTGGAAGCAGTAGGCAAATAATTACTATGGTAAAAGCAGAGGATGGCGTATCTATGGATAATGAGCTGATAGTTATTGAAAATGCCGTGGTCTCTTACCGGGAGGATATCGCCCTCAGGGGCGTGTCTTTGAAGGTTTCAAAGGGAGAATTTGTAGGTATTATCGGCCCTAACGGCGCCGGGAAAACCACGCTTCTTACGGTAGTCAATGGTTTGGGTAAATTGCTCGAAGGTGAAGTGCGGGTACTGGGACACTATCTCGCCGCGGGGAACGGGCATTCCCTGAGAAAAAGGGTGGGTTACGTACCCCAGGTACAGAATATAGACCCGCGGATGCCGATTTGTGTCCGTGAAGTGGTCATGATAGGTCGCTACGGAATTCTGGGTTTGTTCAGGAGACCGGGCAGGAGCGACTATGAAATCGTAGATGAGGCACTGGGATTAGTCGGGATGAGTCATCTGGCGCAGCGTCCCATCGGTCACCTTTCCGGGGGTGAGTTGCAACGTGTGTCAATCGCCCGCGCTCTGGTACAGCAACCGGAGGTTTTATTGCTTGATGAGCCGACAGCCTCACTGGATTGGAAGGCGCAAAGCGATATACTGGAACTGGTCAAAATGATTCATGATACCAGGTCTCTAACCACTCTATTTGTGACTCATGACCTCAGTTGTTTGCCGGTGGCCTGCGACCGGGTGGTACTGATGAAAGAAGGGAATATCTGGGGCGAAGGCTCTCCTGATGAACTGCTCACGGATATCAATCTCGGCCTGTTATACGATATGCCCGTGTCTGTGGTGGAGAAGAGGCGGAAAAAGGCAGTTCCGGTTAACTAGTAAGGAGACATTGGCTTGGATTTCTCCATTTTCGGCTACCAGTTCATGCAGAATGCTATTCTCTCTGCCTTTCTGGGTGGTATAGCCTGTGCTACTATAGGTGTATTCGTGGTGCTGATGCACATGCCTTTTATCGGTGTGTGCATGTCACACGCTGCTTTTGCCGGGGCCTTGCTCGGGCTCTGGCTGGGGTTCAATCCGCTGGTAGGCGCCTTCGGCCTTTCTCTGCTTTCCGCCGCAATCATCGGACCGCTCGCCGACCGCGGCGAACTCAGCCCCGAGACCTCGATAGGTGTCATATTTTCACTTATGCTGGGACTGGCGTTCTTATTCATGGGGCTGATGCCCGGTACGAAATCAGGAGCCCTTGAGTTGCTGTGGGGCAGCATTCTGACCAATACCAGAAGCGACATAATATTACTGGGAATAGTTGCTGTTGTTGTGGTAGCGCTGGTTTTTCTCTTCTTTAAAGAGATTCAGGCCACTATTTTCAATCGTGATACGGCGCTGGCGGTAGGCATACCGGCGGCACTATTTCTGTACGGGATTCTGTTTTTAACGGGTGCCACTATAACCGCGTCACTCCGTTCCATAGGGGGGCTGCTTATCTTCAGCCTCATTCTAAATCCGGCGGCAGCGGCCTATCAGCTAACCTATAATATGAAAAAGATGTTTCTGCTCTCGGCTGCTTTCGGGGTGCTTTCGGGATGGGTGGGGCTGCTGTTTTCTTACTTCTTTAACGCTCCCAGCGGCGCCACCATAGTCGTTACCTCATCGGTAATATTTTTGATTGCCGCGATTTTCTCTCCCAAGAGAAAGGTCAAAGGGTGGCAGAGCCAGCTGCTTCAGGAGGAACAGCCATGATTAAAGAATATTTTAACGAGAGAGCGGCTGTATGGGATGAACAGGTATCGGAAAAGGACACGACCAAGCTGGAGCAAATGTCCCGGCGACTGGATATAAAACCCGGTTCCACGGTGCTTGATGTCGGGACGGGTACCGGTGTCTTCCTTCCTTTTCTCCTGAGTAATGTTGGCAATAGTGGGCAAATAGTCGCCATGGACTTTGCTGAAGAGATGTTGAAAATCGCCATGTCCAAGCGTGCTAACGGTAAAGTTGATTATCTTTGCGCCGATGTCGGCGATATTCCCGGTGATAATGAGACCTTTGATAGTGTGGTGTGCTATTCCAGCTTCCCTCACTTCCAGGACAAACCGGGAGCCCTGACTGAAATTTTCAGGGTGACCAGAAGCGGCGGCAGGCTGTTTATCTGTCATACCTCGAACCGCGAATATATAAATGAGATTCACCGCCAGCTACCGGTCGTGCATGATGATACCATTCCTGAGGCCGATGAGATGCACGGGTTGCTTGCGAAGGCTGGATTTATCGATATTAAGATAGAAGATAACGAGGAAAGCTATCTTTCCAGCGCCAGGAAGCCACCGCGTGGAGTTGCTTAAAGCAGCTTCAGGGTCTGCGACTCCATCTCGAGGCTGATGTCCAGCGCCTTGAAAGAATGGGTGAGCGCGCCGATGGAGATGATGTCGACCCCCGTCATGGCTACCTGATGGACATTGGTCAGTGTTATGCCCCCCGAGGCCTCCAGTTTGGTCTGCCCCGAGACCATGTTTACCACCTGGCGCATTTCATTAACGCTCATGTTGTCCAGCATGATGATGTCGGCCCCGGCTTTCAGGGCATCCGTGGCTTCCTTGGTATTGGTGACCTCCACCTCGATGGTTATCCCCGCAGGCGCATTCTGCCGGGCTTTGGCTACGATATCTTTCAGGTTCATACCCATGGCACGCAGCGCGGCGATGTGGTTGTCTTTGATGAGAACGGCGTCGCCCAGGTGCAGGCGGTGATTGTAGCCGCCGCCCATCCGCACCGCGTATTTTTCCAGCAATCTCATGCCGGGGGTTGTTTTCCGGGTATCGACTATTTTAGCGGGGAGTCCGCTGGTTTCCGCCACATACTGTGCCGTCAGCGAGGCGATGCCGCTCAGCCTCTGCACGAAATTGAGGGCTACCCGCTCCGCTTTAAGAATGCTGGTGACACAGCCTACAATGGTACCGGCGATGTCTCCCGACTTTATAGTCGAGCCGTCTTTTATCGGTAAATCTATCTCCAGTGACGGGTCGACGCGCTGAAAGACGCGCCCCGCTACCTCGATTCCGGCCAGGATGCCCTTTTCTTTAACCAGCAGCGAAGCCTTGCCGGAAAGGTCGGGCGGGAGCAGCGCTTCGCTGGTAATATCGCCGTGGCCGGTATCCTCGGCCAGGGCAAGGTCGATAATGGCGTCAAACTGTTTCTCAGAGAGATAATCATGGTAATTCATCTATTTGCCTCAGAGGTTATTCGAGATTTCTTAACCATTCAATTAGCCGCGAGACAGAGTTGTCAAAATTATAAATTGTAGTTTCTTTTCCTCTTTTCTGTGCACTCTTGGTGTACCATCGAAGTACAATGGCATAGGAATCACAGATCTCCTTGAGTCTTTTGAGTAATTCGGAATCAGGCGAACTGGAAGACAGAGAGAAAGCGAATAAGATATATCTGGCATCTGGCGGTAAGAATTCTTTCCTATGATTAAAGACAAGAAGTAAGCCGCTGTCTGGGTTTCTGATGTTTTGGCCTTTCCTTCCGAATATAGTGCCTTGGTCTATCCAAGCTTTTATTTCGAATATTGCCTTTGCTTGCTCTTTTTCAACGACTGCTATATCAGTAAACTCTAGCAGTGGAGCTCCTTTATAAATGATAGCATCGCATTGTGGACTTACCTTTTTGTTTTCGGCGTCAAATATTAAACCGCTTTTTAATCCAAATCCTGGTGGCAGAAACTCCCTAATAAAATCTTTAGCTATGCCTTCTCGCACGGCACCACCAACCGGAGCATTTTTTCTGCTTTCCGCGAGCTTAAGCATATCCCAAAAGGTGCGGCTCTTTTTACTTAGTTCAACACATTTTGCGTAGCCCAATGTTTCGTAGAGGTCTTCCATAATTAGGTTCCTATAATTTCCTGTCTAGTAACGAGGCTATTTATCGAGGTAGTTTGAAGGGCAAAGCCCTTCAAAAATAATTCCTCCCCCTCTCCTTCCCAAGGTGTGGGGGATAACGGGGGTGAGGTTCAATAATCTCTACTTCTCCCGGCGTACGGCGACGCTGCCACGGGCAACCCTCATAGTCTGGCCTGATTCTACTTTAATAACGACGCTGTCCTCGCTGAGGCTTTCGATTGTCCCGTAGACGCCGCCGGCGGTTATGACTCTATCACCCTTTTGCAGCTCCTGCATCAATGTTTCGTGTTCCTTCTGCCGCTTCCGCTGTGGCCTTATCATGACGAGGTAGAACAGCCCGAAGATGACTACCAGAAAGATAATCATGGGCCAGATGCTGCTGGAGCCTTCTTCCCCCTCGGTTGCCGCCGGGAGGCAGCCGCCGATAAATACCAGGACCGTGATAAGCAGTCCCGCGATGATGCCGGTTTTTAATATCTTGTTCATTTTTCCTCCTGATTGGTGTTGACTGATTCGATTTTACCCTGCAGCGACCACGGGCTGGTCTTTTCAATCCTGATTTTCACCAGTTGCCCGTGGTAATCATTATCGCTGCTGAAGAATACCAGCTTGTCGGTACGGGTGCGGCCATACCATTTGCCCCGGTTCCTGCCCTCCACCAGTATTTCCACCGTCTTGCCCAACAAACGGGCGTTGATTTCGGTCTGTATTTTTTCCTGTAGCCGTTCGACCTTGTTGAGTCTTTCCTTTTTCTCGTCGGACGGTATATCGTCCTCGAAATCTCTGGCCGCCGCCGTTCCCGTTCTGGGCGAATAGGCGGCTATATGCACTGTATCAAACTTTGTCTCGGAGAGCAAGTCCAGAGTCTGCCGGAACTGGTTTTCGCTTTCCGAGGGGAAGCCTACAATGATATCGGTGCTGACGGCTACGCCGGGAATTTTCTCGCGTATCTGTCCGACGAGTTCGCGGTACTGCGCCACCGTGTAGCCCCGTTTCATCACCCGGAGAATTTCGTCGCTTCCTGCCTGTACGGGCAGGCTTATCTGCTCACAGACCTTGCCCAGTCTCGCAATGGCCTCGATGAGTTTCAGGCTCATGTCCTTGGGGTGGTTGGTCAGGAAACGCAGTCGTACCAGTCCGTCGGTTTCATTAAGCTCGGCGAGCAGGTCGGCCAGGTCCGGCCTGTCGGGCAGGTCGTGCCCGTAGGAGTCCACGTTCTGTCCCAGCAGGGTGACCTCTTTAGCTCCCCGCTTCACCAGTTCCCTCACCTCGCCGGCTATTTCGGGTATGGGCCGGCTCCTCTCCCTTCCGCGCCGGTAGGGGACGATGCAGTAGGAGCAGAAGTTATCGCATCCCTGGATTATCGTCACGAAGGCGGTGGGTGAAGGGTGGCTGGGTAGCGATAGCTCATCGGTCTTTTCCAGCCAGGGCGGGTAGTCCCCCGGCTTGAAAAAATGGTCGACATGCGGGTAGCTCCGGTGCAGGCGGTCGGTATCGGCGTTGACCAGGCAGCCGGTGAGCGCCAGCACCGTGTCCGGCCTGGCCTTTTTCAACGACTTCAGGATGGAGAGTTTATTGACGACGCGGTTCTCGGCGCTCTGGCGTACCACGCAGCTGTTCAGCACGATGAGGTCGGCCTCGTCGACCTTATCTGTAGCCTCGTAACCAAGTTCCTCGAAGCGGCTGCCCAGCCGTTCCGACTCCGCTTTATTCATCTGGCAGCCGATGGTCCAGATATAATATTTGGGCATATTTTAAGTCCTCTGGAAAAAATTACCCCCTCCTGGGGGAAATATCTATGATAGAAGTAAATCTATGGCGGAGGGGGAGGGATTCGAACCCTCGACCCCGGTTACCCAGGGTAAGCGCTTAGCAGGCGCCCGCACTAGGCCACTATGCGACCCCTCCCGCAGTTACCTGAAGACAGGATATACTTCAATGTATTAATTATATTACAATCAGGGAAGATGCTCAATGCAGGCTGGATTACTGCCTCGCCGACCCAATTATCTCGCTCAGGCTTTTAATCCCCTCTTTTTCCATGAACCGCTCGATTCCCTCCAGCACGTCCAGCGAAGCGCGGGGATTGCCGAACGTCGCCGAGCCCACCTGCACGGCGCTGGCGCCTGCCATGATGAACTCCAGCGCGTCCTCAGCGCTGGAAATGCCCCCGCAGCCGATAACCGGTACGTTAATGGCGCCGGCCACCTCGTAGACCATGGCTAGCGCCACCGGCTTTATCGCCGGGCCGGATAGCCCGCAGATAATATTTCCTATGGCGGGGCGCCGTTTATCGATGTCTATGGCCATACCTCTCAGGGTATTGATGAGGGATACGGAGTCGGTGCCGGCTTCTGCCACGGCGGCGGCCACGCCGGCGATATCGGCTGTGCTGGGGGTCAATTTAACGATTACCGGCAGGGAGGTGGCGGCCCTGACAGCGGCGGTTACCCCGGCGGCGGAATCCGGATTAACCCCGAAAGCAGCGCCTCCGACCTTAACGTTGGGGCAACTGATGTTTACCTCGATGCCGCTGACTCCGGCTATCCCGTCCAGCTCTTCAGCCAGTCGGGCGTAATCATCGACGGTATCGCCGCCGATATTAACGATAACCGGCACCCGCCAGTCGGCCCAGATGGGCGCTTTTTCTTTGATGAGGGCTTTGACGCCGATGTTCTGCCAGCCGATCGAGTTAAGCAGCCCGGAGGCAGTTTCGTAGAGGCGGGGTTGCGGATTACCTTCCCTCGGTTCGAGGGTGGTGCCTTTGCAGATGATAGCCCCCAGTCTTTGAATATCGAATACCTGGCTGTATTCCGTCCCATAGCCGAAGGTGCCGGAGGCTGTCATTACCGGGTTGGACAGAAGTAGACCATGCTTGTTCTGGGGGGCTAATTGGACTGATAGGTCTAGGGACACTTCATTTTCCTGCCTGGTTTAGCTTCTGGCTGAAAGCTTACCAGACTGAGCGCCGTGATTGCAAGTTATTGATGAACTTCTCGCGCCTGGTGACCGTCCCGGAGCATTGCCCTGATGATAACAACGCCGAGAATCACCTCGGCAACGGCCGTTAACATGGCCGGACCGAAGCCCAGCCCGCTCGTTACCATGACACCAATCGTGCAAACGGCCAGTCCCTGAAAAAGCAGCATCGTCAATGCCACAAGCCACATCATTCTTCGTCCCTCCTTTTCCGCGGTGGGTTATGTAGCTATACTAACCTACCACCCGTCGTTCCCATGTTGCCACCATGTCTCCCCTGATTTTTTATGGGTGTTCTCTCCGATATTGGCCTTTGTAACCGATGTTACCTTTCACCGGCGTTCTTAGTCGAGTTAAGAACGGAATTGGGTGCGACTACCCAGTCGGACGGGGTATATACATGGTTGTACGCTTGTTTAAGGGGATGTATCCTTGCCGGTAGAGGCATAAGGTATGACGGCAACGCTAACGTTAACACGTAAGTCGACACCTGGCTCCATGGCCAAGCGACTTCGTGTCTACTGTCACCTCTCTCAGCGGGAACTGGCCGACCTGGCTAACGTTCCCCGGGAGCACGTGGACCTGTTCGAGCATGATTTACCTTTGCCGCTGGATAGCAGGCGCAGGATACTCAGGACACTGTGGGCCATAAAAGTCAAGAAGTGACGCGATATACGTCACTTCTTGGTTCTAAGCTATAACCGGATTTTATTTGGGTATCTACTAATCTTTTTTTCTTTCTGCTTACCGCTAATTACACCGACTAAACAAGTGCCTTTCTCTCCGTCAGCCTGCCTCAGTGCAGGTTCACGTACTGGCTTACCCTGCCCGGAATTGTCCGTTCGACGGTCAATACGGGGCCGTCCGCAGGCTTGACCTCCAGGGAGAAACTATCGTAAGGCCCGATACTCACATTGCCGGAGGTCGGCACGGCTACGGTGACCCGGAACAGTTCATTCGGGTCGAGAGTGTTGTCGCTATTAATCGCGCTCAGCTTCTCGATTGTCCAGTTTACCGATGGAAGCAGGTTGTCGGCATCGCTGTAGGAGATAATCAGCGGGCTTATGTTTGCCGACGACGGGTTGAAATCAACCGGGCTGCCGGCGTGGGGAATACCCACGCAGAAGTAAATCTCCGTTACTTCGCTGCTTTCCATCTTGACGATTATGTTACCCCTGATTTCTACCGTGGCCATGGTCGACTGTATGCCGGCATTGACGGCTTCTTTGGCCTTCTGCGAGGAGTACAAGCCGGCGGAAAGTACCACATAAGCGAACACCGAGGCCACGATAACAAAAGCGATGAGGATAATCGCCGTTTCCAGGCCGGTAATACCTTCCTGTTTCTCGCGTATTCTCTTTAGTAACCTCTTTATCATAATGACCTCCTCTTTTTATCTAAAAAGTAATGACTCTGTTTATCAGCATTACTCGCCGTTTATTTAAATTCCAGTTATTGCTAGCCTGTAGCTGTTTCCAAGTAACGTACTCAGAATACCAATAATGTGGTAACTAAAACATAAATATCCCCCGCTCGCATATAAATATTTCGTTACAGTTTGGCTCTTTTACATTTGGGGGATATCTTTTCCCACCCGGGCCTGCTCGCACTAAAGCTCTCGCCTGCCAAAGAATTTGTTCGGCGAGCAGGTCAGCGAAGGCAAGCCGCCCAGTATCATCTAAGGCTTATCCCTGAGAGTCCATCCCCCCACCCAAATACCTGTCATTGCGAGGAGCGCAGCGAGAGGGGCGCTAGCCCCTCTCATAATACTTTCCCCCTCTCCGGCCAATTCATCTAGCGAGGTAGTTAATCTTGCAGGTCGGAGAGGGGGGCCAAGGGGGTGAGGTTAAGCGAGGTTTCTAAAGGCTAGCTATGCAGATGGCTGATGGCGGAACAGGGGAATTGCCCGGCTGAACGGTCTGTACCGGGTTTGTCTTCCGGGTTCAGGCAGCAATCATGGCAGAGAGGCAGGGTACGGCAGACCTCTTTAGCCAGGCGGACGAGCAGGGCGTGATATTCGTTGAAAAGACGGGTGTCGGCGGGAAGGTTCTCCATGAAGAGTGCCTGGTAGGAGGAGTAGCTATTGCTATGGGGAGCCAGTCGCGCGCGGCTGATGATGCGGCGCGTATAAGCGTCAATGACGAAAACAGGCTTGTTGCCGGCATAGAGTATTACCGAGTCGGCAGTTTCTTCGCCGATACCGTAGATGCCGAGGAGCTGCCGTCGCAGGTGGTCGATATCATGGGCGAATAGCTTATCCAGGTCGTCGCCGTATTGCTCCCCGAGCCACCGAACGAAGGCCTTGAGCTTCCGTGCCTTGACGTTGTAGTAGCCGCAGGGATGGATAAGACTGGCAAGTTCGGCGTCGGGCAGCCGGCGCAGCATTTCCGGGGATAGCTTACCGGCGGTTCTGAGATTGTCAATTGCCTTCTCCACGTTAGTCCAGGCGGCCGACTGGGTGAGTATGGCGCCGACGATTACCTCGAAGGGTTCCCGGGCCGGCCACCAGTGCTGCGGGCCGTATCGGTCCATGAGCCTCTGGTAGATACTCCGCAGAATCTCGCTTATCGTTTGACCATCCATGACGGTGCTCTGGCATCGTCCACCGAGTCATAGCCCGGGATATAAGGCTTGATGTCCAGTACCGGCGTGCCGTCGATGGCATCCAGCCCCTGGACTTTCAATATATTATCCCGGCGTTCCAGCAGCCTGACGGTGCTTTTCCCAATCGGGTTGGGGCGGTCCGGGGAGCGGGTGGCGAAGACTCCCATCAGTTCAAGCTCGGGGTTGCCCCTGGGACGTACTTTTTGGGGTGCATTATGGGGTGACTTGTGTATCCAGTAGAGGACTATGATATGAGAGAACTCGTTCAGGTTATCCAGGGCTTCGGTAAGGCTGCTATCGATAATAATTTCAGAGACCACGTCCCTGGAGTGGCGCCTTATCCGCTCCTTTATCTCGTTCCGGACGGTGCCGATTGGTTTCAGGTTTATCTCCGGTAATTCATCTGTCATTCCCGCCCCCCAAGTTTAATTCTGAGCGAAGCGAAGAATTCCTATTTGTCTTACCCCACCCCTTGTTGTTATCTTTTCCCACCCAAACTACCCCGTTTCATGCGCTGCTTATCCCGCAAGATATATCCCCACCCCCATACCTGTCATTGCGAGGAGTCCTTCTGCTGAAGGACGACGTGGCAATCTCGATTTATCGCCATTTCAGCTTTTTCTATATTGTCATTCCCCATCAGGTCGGGAATGACGATTTTCGGACAGCCCCCAGTAGTAGAGGTAGCTAAATACTCTTACCTTCCAATATTCAGGCGAGGGGAGTTAGTGTCAACAGTTTCTTGGCAATCCCGGGATACTTGGCAATAAACAGCAGCTGGTCCTCAATAAGAGGCTTCTGCGATTCTACATTGGCATATCTCACCAGCTCCAGAATCTCGCTGGCCTTCTCCCTGTCCGGGAACTTGACCGGTGCTTCCAGCTTGCTCATTACATGGCTGAAACCGGATATGCCGCCGTACTCACCCGTACAGATTTCCCGTCCCGTTTCAACGAACTCGGCCTCGCCTCTCCCCAGCTCTTCGTAGTTGTACAGTTCGTAGTTTTCCGGGTCCTTCAGGACGCCGTCGGCGTGTATTCCGGACTCGTGGGCGAAGGCGTTGGAGCCGACGCCGGGCTGGTTGATGGGTATGGGTACCTCGAAGGCGTAGCTGGCGAACTTGGCTATTTTATATGCCTTGTTCAGGGCAATCGGCCCCGCCAGCTCATACCTCTGGGCGATATCCTTCGATTTCTTCGCGGCCAGGATTACGGCGATAAGGTCGGCGTTGCCGGACCTCTCCCCGATGCCGTTGATGGTGGTGTTGATATAGGCGTCCTGCCCGCCGTCGATAACTCCCATCGCCCCGGCGATGGAGTTGGCTACTGCCATGCCCAGGTCGTTGTGACAGTGAAGCTCGATGGGCAGTCCGATTTTTTCCGCCATTGTCCTGCCGTTGTCGTAGATGGTGAAGGTGTTATCATACCCCAGCGTATCGCAGTACCTGATTCTGTCTGCGCCGTGTTCCTTGGCGGCCAGGCCGAACTCGACGAGGTAATTTATGTCAGTCCTTGAGGCATCCTCGGCATTAGCGGCTATGGACTCGGCGCCGGCCGCGCGGGTGGCATCGACCGCCTCGGTCATGTCTTTGATAATGTCGTCCTTTGTCTTGCGGCCCTGGAACTTGCCGTTAATCATCTGGTCTGATGTGGATATGGAGAGGCTAAGGTGGTCGATATCCGGTACATTACGGAACGTAGTCTCTACATCGGCCGGGATGGCTCTTATCCATCCACCGAGGCGGAGTGGTTTTATCACGCCTATCTCGGCCAGCTCCAGGTTGGCCCTCAGGTAGTTAATCTCGTGTCTGGTGGTAGGAAACCCGAACTCGGACTGAAAGATGCCCATCTCGTTCAGGTAGATATTTATCATGGTCTTTTCCAGTTTGGATAGACCGAGCCTGGCCGTCTGCACACCGTCACGGTTGGTTACATCAATAAGATAAATCTTGGGCATTTATACCTCCTGCTATGTAGGGGATATAGCTATCCTGATATCCTACATAACCCCATTGTATATTAGCATAGGGCTATGATGGTAGACAAATAAGTATCGGCAAAAATAAGGAAAATGTCAAGCCTTTTTTGGCCCCTGTTCTGTTCGGTTTTGGTGGTAGAACAACGTTAGTATGTCATTGCGAGACCAATTTATTGGTCGTGGCAATCTCGATGACAGTAGTTTGGGATTGCTTCGCGGAGTTTATCCTGAGCGTAGCGTGAGGGCTCGCAATGACACTCTACAACCATATGCAAACAGCACTTTTTGGCCCCTGTTTGACACTCGTGGGAGCGGATGGTAGATTAGGGGTGGAAGCGTTTTTCCAGCGTAACCCTGAAGTTTTTAACTGTTATATGAATGTTGGTATAGCCAGGGTCAGCCTCCGCCTGCCGGAAAATATGTCCCTTAAGGGTAAACGGCAGGTATTGAAATCTATTACCAGCCGGGTGCGCAATAAGTTCGATGTGGCCGTTGCCGAGGTTGACGATAACGATGCCTGGCAGCTGGCGACCGTGGGAATTTGTTGTATCAGCAATAACAAGCGGCATACCAACCAGGTCCTTTCCCGGGTGGTCAACTTTGTCGAAAGTGCCCGCTTCGAAGCGGAAATACTCGACTATGAAATCGAGATTATAGACGTTTAGGGTAGAGAGCTGTCATGGAAATCCAGGCCTTCCTCAATCATCTCCGGTCACTGTCCACCTATGATAACCAGATTGCCCACATCGAGCATATTCCTCCCCGCCGGGCCAGCTATGCCGGGCTTGACGAGCCTCTGGCCGGCGAGCTTCAGGACTGCCTCGATGAGCACGGTCTGTCGCCGCTCTATTCGCACCAGGCCGAGGCGGTGAATCACACTCGCCGGGGGAAGAACGTCATCATCGCCACCTCCAGCGCCAGCGGTAAGACCCTGTGCTATAACATCGCGGTGGTGCAGTCGATTCTGACGGACCCCGGTACTCGCGCCATCTATCTGTTCCCGACCAAGGCCCTGGCCCAGGACCAGCTGCGCAAGCTACATGAGCTGTTCAGCCCTTCGATAGTACCTCCGGAGGCCCTGGCGACCTTCGACGGGGACACGCCGCGGTCGGAGCGGGCGGACGTCAGGAGGTACGGACGGGTAATATTGACCAATCCCGATATGCTGCATGTCGGCATCCTGCCCAATCACCAGTCGTGGGCAAGCCTGCTGCGTCGCCTGCGTTACGTGGTGGTCGACGAAGCCCATATCTACCGTGGTGTTTTCGGTTCCCACGTCGCCGGTGTGCTGCGCCGCCTGCGCCGACTCTGCCAGCTTTACGGCTCGGAGCCGCAGTTTGTCCTGTGTACGGCGACCATCGCCAACCCCGGCGAGCATGCCACAGGGCTGACCGGCCTGCCCTGTGAGGTGGTCGATAATGACGGTTCACCCCGCGGCTGGAAGGACTTCGTCTTCTGGAATCCGCCCTTGATGGATAAAAAGAAAACGGCCCGGCGCAGCGCCCACTGGGAGGCTACCAACCTGTTCACGGACCTGGTCAGCCAGGGCACCCGCACCCTGACGTTTACCCGCACGCGCCGTCTCACCGAGCTTATTTATATCTACACGAAGCAGCGACTGCAGGAAGAGAGCTATGAGCTGTCCAAGTTGATTATGCCGTACCGCGGCGGCTACATGCCGGAAGACCGCCGCCGCATCGAGCGGGAGCTTTTCGGCGGGGAGTTGCTGGGGGTGGTGGCCACCAATGCCCTGGAGTTGGGCATCGATAGCGGCGGACTGGAGGCAACGGTACTGGATGGCTATCCGGGGAGCATCTCCAGCACCTGGCAGCAGGCGGGCCGGAGCGGGCGGAGCCAGGGCGAGTCCCTGAGCTTTCTGGTGGCCTGGGATAATCCCCTCGACCAGTATTTCATGCGCCACCCCTCCGACTTTTTCCAGAAGGGCTTCGAGCATGTGCTGGTCAACCCGGATAACCCCTATATATTAAAAGACCACCTGCTTTGCGCCGCCTGGGAGCGCCCCCTCGATGCTATCGACGAAGAAATTTTCGGGGGCGATTTTATTCAGGAAAGGGATGTTCTGGCTCAGGAAGGCCAGCTGCGGGAGCGGCGCGGGAAGTGGTACCTGGCGCCGAGCATTTCCTACCCGGCGCAGTCCATCAATATCCGCTCGTCCTCCGGGGAGGACTATGCCGTCGTGGACGTGTCCACCGGCTCGCTGATGGAAACGGTGGAGAGCAGCGTCGCCTTTTTCCAGGTGCACCCCGGGGCTGTCTACCTGCACCAGGGTGATTCTTACCTGATAACACGACTGGATTTGACCAATCACGTTGCCTATGCCGAGCCGACCCGCGTCAATTACTATACCGAGACCAAGGAAATCCACAACCTGCGCATCGAGAAGGTGAGGGAGAGCAAGACCCTGGGAGGAGTGAACGTGAACGTGGGCGATGTGGAGGTGACCATCGATGTGGTGGGCTTTAAGAAATACCGCCAGTTCTCCGAGGAGATGATAGGGGAGGAGCCGCTCGACCTGCCGCCGATAACTTTCCCCACCGTGGCGTTATGGTTTGATATACCGTCCCAGGCCATTTCCCGCATCGCCTCGTCCGACCTGGACTTTGCCGGGGGACTCCACGCCACCGAGCACGCGGCTATCGGTATTTTACCCCTGTTCGCTCTGTGCGACCGCAATGACATCGGCGGCGTTTCCACCCCCCTCCACCCCGATACGGGCCGGGCGCAAATTTTTATTTATGACGCCTATCCCGGCGGTATCGGCATCGCCGAGAAGGGCTACGAAATGATAACGGAGCTATGGGAGGCTACCCGTAATGTTATCGCCGAGTGCCCCTGCGAGGACGGCTGCCCCTCCTGCGTGCAGTCCCCCAAGTGCGGCAACAACAACAAGCCTTTAGATAAAGCAGCGGCGGGGGTGATACTGGAAGAGATGGTGGGGAAATAGAGGAGGGGGATACAGGGGGTGGATTTCCATTATCTCCACCAGTGAGACTACACTATTGACATATAACCCCTTTAATAGTATAATACCCAGTGAAGGAGGTCTAGACAACCCGTTCACTGGGTATTATCTTGCCCTTGGGGAGTTGGCTCGAATGGGTATATGGCGACTGACTTAAAATCAGTTGAGGTGTGTAGGCACCTCCGCCAGTTCGAATCTGGCACTCCCCGAGCATTCTTATCATAGCAGAACAACGGCTCAAGCTGTCAACTTATAGTAGAAACATAAGTAACCAAGTATACCAAGTATACCAAGTATACCTAGTATAACAAGTAACCAAGTATACCGAGTGTACGGGTTATATAGGAAAGGAGGTGAAAATGGTTATGAATAATCACTCATACGAAGACCAGACACGAAGGCTTCTTGCGGAAACAAAGTCTGAACTAACAGTTATTGGGAATAATATAGCTGAACTTCAGCAAAGATGGGAAACTCTCAAGAGAGAGGCCGAAGCCTATGAAACGGCTTTGCAGGGCTATCTTAGGCGTGCTGGGAAACAAGATGTGATTGAAACCGATTGGGACAAACTGCTAGGAGGCACGAGTCAAACTCACAAGAAAAGACTGATAACAATCGCTAAGCGTAATGGTGGTCGAATAAGGGTAACTCAAGCGACTGACATCCTCTACAGTAAGGGCTTTATAAAGTCCAAGAAGCGAGCAAATGCATACCAAATCGTTTCAATGCTTCTTGTAGATATGATAGATGATGGTCAATTTGAGAAGGTAGCCCCTGGCGAATATAGACTCGTGGGTACTCAGCAAAGCTTGCCAGGCGTAAGCCAAAGATAAGGGATAACCGCTTATTCAATTGTTAAAGAGCTAAATAGTAGTATTAGTTATCATAAATATAGCTACTTATCTTTTCCCACCCAGGCCGCCCAGTCACATCTCCTGCTTATCCCT
The DNA here is from genome assembly GCA_034430675.1 of Dehalococcoidales bacterium. Taxonomy (GTDB): domain Bacteria; phylum Chloroflexota; class Dehalococcoidia; order Dehalococcoidales; family RBG-16-60-22; genus JAFGPF01. Next base: position 8,748 of record DAOUEB010000060.1, on the reverse strand, counting down.
TAGTCTTAACCCCACCCCCACCTGTCATTGCGAGGAGCATAGCGACGTGGCAATCTCTATTTACCGCGTTCCTTGGATTTCCAATCTCCCCGCAACTACTCTATACTATAAACTGGGGTGTCCATGAGGGGCGAACCCCCTCTTCTATAACTCAGGAGGCAAATTAAATAAATATCTTCCAGAAAGCGCTCAAACGTACGCATGATACCTGGTTCGGTCAGGCCATGGGCCTGTTCGACCGTAAAACCATTGACGATGATGTCTGGGACGAGCTTGAGGAGCTGCTTATCTCGGCGGATGTCGGCGTTGCTACCACTGCAAAGCTCATTGATAAAGTGAAGCAACGGGCTTCCGAAGAGAAGCTTGACGGCTCACAGGTCAGTTCGGCACTGAAAGAAGCAATGGTAAACATCCTGAGTATTCCGCCTCGTGAAAAAAGCGGTAATATTACGACCCCTGAGGTTTATCTGGTCGTCGGCGTCAACGGCAGTGGCAAGACGACCTCCATCGCCAAGCTGGCCTATCAGTTGAAAAAGGAGGGTAAAAGCATCCTTATAGCTGCCGCCGATACCTTCCGGGCGGCGGCCATCGACCAGCTTAAGAAACAGGGGGAAAGGGTGGGGGTGGATGTCGTCGCGCACCAGCCGGGGGCCGACCCCGGGGCGGTCGTCTATGATGCCCTGCAGGCGGCGAAAAGTCGGCAGGTTGACACGGTGATTATCGACACGGCCGGCCGACTTCACACCAAGTATAATCTGATGGAGGAGCTTAAGAAGGTAAGGCGAGTGGCCGCCAAGGCCGATGCCACCGCCCCGCACGAGGTGATTCTGGTGCTGGACGCTACTACCGGCCAGAACGGACTGACCCAGGCCAGGCATTTCACGGAGGCGGTCGGGGTCACCGGCATCTTCATGGCCAAGCTCGACGGCACGGCCAAGGGCGGTATCGTGCTGGCCATCTGTGATGATTTGAAAGTCCCCATCCAGCTAATCGGTGTTGGCGAGGGACTGGAAGATATGGTAAACTTTGATGCCGAAGCCTTTGTCGAGGCATTGTGTTCCTGACTTTCCGGAGGTGAGATGTTTTACCTGGGTGTAAGTCCCGTTGCCTTTACCATCGGGCCTATCAGTGTGGCCTGGTACGGCATCATGGTAGCCCTGGCGGTGCTGACACTGGTCCTGTGGGCGCTGTGGGCGGTAAAAAAAGGCGCCAGGGTTACTTACGAGACGGTTATCAACGCGGCTATCGTTGGCATACCCTCCGGCGTGATATTTTCCCGACTGCTCCATGTTATCGACTTCTGGGACTATTTCGTCGAAAATCCCGGACAGATAATCGGCGGGTCGGGGCTGTCCATTTACGGTGCTGTCCTGGGGGCTGCCCTGGGTGTCTGGATTTACAGTCGATTCAGTAAGACTTCCTTCGCTTACCTGGCGGATATGCTGGCCCCCGGTATTATCCTGGCGCAGGCCATCGGCCGCGTGGGCTGTACTTTGAACGGCTGCTGCTATGGCATCGAGACGAATTTCTTCTGTGCGGTAATTTACACTCACCCTGAAAGCAACGGCCCCATCGGCATACCCGTGCACCCCACGCAGCCATATGAGATTATCTATAACCTGATTGTCTTCGGTATCCTTCTGGCGCTGAGGAAGCGGTTCCGCCCGGATGGCTCGCTGTTCCTGGTTTATCTGACTTTCTATGCGGTATGGCGACTCGGTATCGATTTCATCCGCGACGGGACATATTTCATAAGTCATTTCCACTTTTTGTGGCCGTCTGGCGTTGACTTTATGCAGGATAACTTATCTTGGTTTTACAACCTGCATGAGGCACAATGGATATCCATCGTGGTCCTGATTATCACCATAACCCTGCTGAGCTGGCGGACGCGCTGGGTGAAAAAAGAGGAGGGGGAAGAAGCTCCCCACCCATGAGCCCCCGGTGTTATCTTTTCCTACCCAGCTTGCCCGCCGTAGCTCTCGCCTGTCAAAGCTTTGGAGGAGCGGCGAGCAGGTTAGCGTAGGCGGGGCCACCCTCGCATCATCCGCTGCTTATCCCGTTAGTCTATCCTCCCCACCCAGTAAATGTCATTGCGAGCGGAGCGTGGTAATCTCCATTTATCGTCATTCCCGCGCAGGCTGGAATCCAGCTCTCCCACCCCTCTTCCCCTCGCCTCATCCCCTCTTTTTTAATAAATTCTCCCTCCCTTCAATCCAAGGGAGGGAGATACAGAGGGTGGGTTACCTCGTAATAATCAGGGGGTGAGGTTAATAAAACTCTTGAAAATTAATGTTGCAGGCTACTGACTCCCCTTAAAATCCAGTATATTCAGCCTCAACTGCTCTTTCCCCTGCCATCGGTCTATCTCTATGTTGTAGACTACGTCGAGTCGCTGTGATATATCCGCCTGGTGATTGGCCAGTCTAAAAGCCACCCCGTCCCAGACTGTGCCTCTCTGCCTGAGCTTCATCCTCAAGTGCTCGCCGCTGTTGCCCATGGTGCGCCGCTCCAGCACCTCCACCCCCCGACTCAGAAATATCGGCACCGGATTGCCGATGCCGAATGGCGCCAGCAGTTGCGTTGTCTGGTAGGTGTCCCCGCCGAGTTCGGGCAGGGTAACCACGGCATCGATATCCAGGTGTGGGCGGAGTTCCACTCCTTCGAGTTGCTCGGCGACCAGTTGGGAGAATTCTTCCTCGAGTTGTGGTAGATTTTTAGTCGGCAGGGTAAAGCCGGCGGCTGCCGCGTGACCGCCGTAGCGCGAGAAAAGGTGGCTGAACCTGTTCAGGGCGGCGATGATATTGAATTCCGGGATGCTGCGGCAGCTGGCATGGCTGATTTTATCCGCCGTGTGTATCACCACCGACGGGCGGTAGAACTCCTCGGTAAGTCGACTTGCCACCAGACCGGCGATACCCATGGGGTATTCTTTATCGGCGGTGAGCAGCAGCGGGGGCAGTCCCCGGGCGATGACCTGCTCCCTGGCCCTGGCCAGCGTCGTCGTAGTCAGTCTCTGCCGTTCCTGGTTTGTCTTCGCCAGCCATACCGCCAGTTCCTGCGCTTCCTGCGGCGACTCGGTTATCAGTAAATTGTAGCCGGTCAGGCCGTCGGCCAGTCTGCCGGCGGCGTTCAAACAGGGGCCGATGACCCAGGAAATACTATCCGCATCCAGGCTGCCCGCCTCAAGTCGAGTCTGGTTCATCAGCTCTCTAATGCCGAGTCGCGGGGTGGCATTCATGTGTTTCAGGCCTTCTACTATAAGGTAGCGGTTTTCAGCTAGCGGCGGTGACATGTCGGCGACGGTGCCGATGGCTACCAGGTCGATAACCTTTGCTAACAGATCCTCTTTACCGAGGTTCTGGAGCAGCGCTTGAAGTAATTTAAAAGCCACACCCACCCCCGCCAGCTGTGAAAACGGGTAGGCCGAACCGTCCAGCTTGGGGTCGATAACGGCGACGGCCTCCGGGATTTCGTTCAGGGGATTGTGATGGTCGGTGATGATGATATCCAGCCCCATCTTCATCGCCCGTTTTACCTCGGCCACGTCGGTAACGCCGCAGTCGACGGTAATGACCAGGCTCACGCCCTGCTCGTACAATCGCTTGAGTACGTTGGTAGTCAGTCCGTGCCCTTCCGTCTGGCGATGGGGTATGTAGGGGACAGCCTTGCCCCCGAGCAGCGAGAATCCCTGGACGAGGGCTGCGGTGGAGGTAATGCCGTCGGCATCGAAGTCTCCGTAAATGCCGATGGTCTCTCCGGAAAGGAGGGCCTGGTAGACTCTGGATACCGCTTTCTCCATGCCGGAAAGCAGGAGGGGGTCGTGTAGGAGGCTCCTGTCGCTGGCGAGGAAGGACTGAAAGTCCTCCGGCCGGGAGATGCCGCGATTATGGAGAAGCTGCACCAACAGGGGCGGAAAGCCAGAGCTACTGACCATCTGTTGGTCGGTAACGGGTGGCAGCAGATTCCAATGACTATGGCTCAAATTTATACCTCAGTGTATCTCCGTAAAACAAGTACCGAATTGTGTCCGCCGAAGCCGAAGGAGTTGGTCAGGGCCGTGGTAACCTCGGCCTGGCGGGCGACATTGGGCACATAATCCAGGTCACATTCGGGGTCGGGATTTTCATAGTTGATTGTCGGCGGTATGACTCCGTTTAAAATCGTCATGGCGCAGATAGCCGGTTCGATGGCACCGGCGCAGCCGATAAGGTGGCCGGTCATCGACTTGGTGGAGCTGATGGGTACCTTGTAGGCGTACTCGCCGAAGGCTGCCTTGATGGCCTTCGTCTCCATGGCGTCATTCAGCGGGGTGGACGTACCGTGAGCGTTGATGTAATCGATTTCTTCCGGCTTAACGCCGCTCCTTTTCATGGCCACTAGCATGGCCCTGGCGGCTCCCTCACCGTTTTCCAGCGGCTGGGTGACGTGGAACGAGTCGGCGGTAGCCCCGTAGCCTATGATTTCCGCCAGGATAGTGGCGCCCCGGCTCAAGGCATGTTCCAGGCTTTCCAGGATGAGAACGACCGCCCCTTCGCTGACGATAAAGCCGTCACGGTTTTTATCGAAAGGACGGGAGGCTTTTTGCGGGGCATCGTTCCTGGTTGACAGAGCCTTGAGGGCATTAAAGGCGGTGATACCTACCGGGTTTATGATGGACTCGGTGCCGCCGGCTATCATCACCTGGGTATTGCCGTGCTTGATATATTCATAGGCGGCGCCTATGGCATCCGAGCCGCTGGAGCAGGCTGATGTGATGCACAGGTTCGGCCCTTTAACCCCCAGCGCAATTGATACATGGGCGGCGGCTATATCCGATATCATCATCGGTGCCAGGAACGGACTGACTCTATCCGGCCCCTTTTCCAGCAGTACCTGTATCTGTTCGAACAGCGTGGTCAGGCCACCGATACCGCTGCCGATAAACACGCCGATTTCGTCCTGGTTGCTGTCATCGATTTGCAGGTTGGACTGCTTTACAGCCTGGATGCCGGCGGCAACCGCCAACTGGGCGAAACGGTCCATGCGGCGGGCACTCTTGCGGTCGATGTAATCGGTGGGCTCGAATCCCTTGACCTCGCCGGCGAATTTAGTCTCCATATCAGAGGCGTCGAACAGGGTAATATAATCAATGCCGGGTTTGCCGGCGATGAGATTTTCCCAGGTGGTGGCCATATCCAGGCCGAGCGGTGTAAGGGCTCCGATGCCAGTAACTACAACTCTATTGATTTGACTGTTAATTGTAGTAACCTCCTTGTGTTTTTACATTAAATGGGGATGAAATTCTATAGCGGGATTTAAGTTATTCTTACATATTTTGAGGTTATTTTCAAGTCCGTACGCTTTTTTTGACCTCGTGGGAGTGGGAACAGTATAATATCTTACATTATCATTTAATACAGAAAACAAAGTAGATGGTTAAAAGAACGGAAAGACCCACGGTGGCCCTGGACAGCCTGGGCTGCAAGCTGAACCAGGCGGAGATACAGTCGCTGGCACGGCAGCTTACCGAGGCCGGATACAGACTGGTGGCCCCCGCGGATAAGGCCGATATCTATATCTTGAATACCTGCACGGTGACGCATGTTGCCGACCGTAAGTCACGTCACCTGCTGCGCCTGGCCCGCCGCAGGAACCCGGCGGCACGGTTGGTGGCTATCGGCTGCTATGCCGAGCGGTCGCCCCATGAACTCGCCCGGATTGAAGGGGTCGACCTTGTTCTGGGTAACGACCAGAAGTGGCATCTTCTAAAATTGCTGGAGGATGCCGACAACCGGAGCTGGCCATCGAGTGTGGTCTCCTCAGTCTTCCATGAAAGTAGCCGCCGCACCCGTGCCTTTATCAAGGTGCAGGACGGCTGCCGTAACTTCTGCGCCTACTGTATCGTGCCATTTGTGCGCAGTCGGGAGGAGAACGTGCCGGTGGATGAGGTGACTGCCCTGGTCGCGGGGCTGGTGGCGACCGGCTGTCAGGAGGTGGTATTGACCGGCACCGAAATCGGCACCTATAACTGTAACGATACCAATCTTAGGGGACTTCTGGAACGTGTCCTGTCCGAGACGGCGGTTGCCCGCTTGAGATTGTCCTCCCTCCAGCCGCCGGAAATTTCACCGGAGCTTATTGAGTCGTGGCGTGACTCCAGGTTATGCCCGCATTTCCACCTCTCTCTCCAGAGCGGCAGCGATACCGTGCTCAAGCGGATGAAGCGGCGTTACACCTCCGCCGACTACCGGCGGGTGGTCTCTCTTATTCGGGACTCGGTGCCGGACGTGGCTATTACCACCGACGTCATCGTCGGCTTTCCCGGTGAGACTGAGTCTGAGTTCCAGGAGACTCTGGACTTCTGCCGTCAGTTAGAGTTCGCCCGTATTCATGTCTTCCCGTTCTCGCCGCGCCCCGGCACCGGGGCGGCTACTATGCCGCAGCAGGTATCTGAAAAAGTGAAGAAGCTGCGCAGCCAGCAGATGCTTGCCCTGGCCGAAGAGAGCGCGCAGAACTTTCAGCAGCAGTTTCTGGGTAAAACTATGGAAGTCCTGTGGGAGCAGAAAGCCGGCGGCGTCTGGTCCGGCCTGACGGGCAACTATATCAAGGTATATGCCAGGAGCCACGAAAATTTGACCAACCGACTTTTACCGGCGAAACTGGTAAAGCTTTACCGGGATGGGGTGTGGGGGGAGGTTTAATTTCTATTGTCCGGCCCTTACTCCATCACCGGGCGGTGTTCCAGAATCTTTTTCAGCGTCGGGGTCGGCATCAGGAAATCATTCTCGGAGAGGTAGGACTCGCTGATGATTCTCATCTTTTCCAGCAGGGCGCGGAAGTTAATCCCCCAGCCGATGCCCCACGCCTCCGAGGTGAAAATCTGGCTGTTATCCGCGTTCCAGTAGGATTCCCTGAATCTTTCGATTGTGGGCAGCCGGAAGTCATAGGGTATGAACCCTAACTTCCCGTGCCAGTGCCTTTCTTCTTCAGGCTTTTCCAGTTCCTGGCACACCGCGGCAATAGTGATGGTAATTGCTGCCGCCTGAATCAACCTGCCAATCCACTCATTACCCATAACAGCTCCTTTTAGTTATTGTTGATTTCTATTCCCATGACTACTGAGGTTTCAATCTGGCGCGGTGGAATGTCCCAGTAATCTGCTAACAGTTTATCTTTTTCCGGTAGAAGATTAAACCCGTGTTTCTGGTAAAAAGCAATCGCCCAGTGTGCCGCTGCCCATGTTCCCACCATCAAACTCGGGGTGGTTGTCTGACTCTTAAGGTGGTCAAGCAGCTTGTTACCTATTCCCTGGTTCTGGTATTGAGGCAACACATAGGCATGGCGGATAAGGGTAACGTCTTTAATCGGTTCGATGCCCATAATGCCGAGCAGTTCCCCATCGACTTCCCATCCGTAAAAGATAACTCTTTTCATCTCCCGTTCCAGTTCCTCCTCAGGCATGTAGGGCTGGTGATAGCAATCGGCCGCGATAACACCGTCATAGGCTTTGGCGGCCTCGTTAATGATGCTGTATATTTTACCGGCGTCTTTTGCCTGGCATATGCGAATCATAATCCGGTACCATTCCCTGTTACTAATTATTATACATAAGGCAGTTTGTTATGGGAAGTCCGGTAGGTGAAAAATATGGTGGACGGGCAGTGTTTTTTATGGAGAAATATGTTATAATCTGGGTATCAATTATTAATTTGACCTCCGGATTATCAGGAGATATCTCTCAAGGGCTTACGCCGCGCCCGTTTTCTCTCGCCTTTTTTGGAATATAGAGGAAGTATGCAGGTAGCTGGCGAGGCCTGATTAAGTGTTAGGGAGGTTTGATATGAGCTCGGAAATCAATCTGGAAGAGTTTGCCCGGACCGCTGATAGGGTCAGGGAAAAAGCCAAAGCCGAAAACAGATTGCTGGACAATCCCTCCGACGAGGTATTGAGGGCGCTGGCGGCCAAGCAGAAGGGCGTCGTCAAGACGATTTACAATAACTTCGTTGCCGAGAGCGAGCCCACATCGCGGGCGCAGGCATTTACCAAGAACAGCGTCGATGACGCCTTCGGCGAGGAAGAGATGAAGCTCCTGGACCAGTGCGAGAAATCTCTGGCCAGGGAGAACCTGATATCCATCGACCGGATTGTGGGCAACCTGAATAGCAGTACGGTGGTCAGGTTAATCATCCCGGAGAAATTTGCCCATGTCGCTTACGGCGGCAAAAACCTGTTCGTACCGGTGAATAAACCTGTTGAGAAGCCGGACTACCAGCTTGTCTTCTTCGGCGACGAGGCCTGGGAGACCAATATGTCGAAACCGCTACCCGAGAAAGACATCACCATAAGGCTGGCTTTTCTGGATGGCGGGCGCGCTGTCAAGATTACAAGGAACAGCAATTACATCGGCGAATATAAAAAGGGCGTTTTCGCCTGCGAGGACTGGGTGGCCAAGACGAAAAGGGGCGGCCTTTTCCTGCATGCCGGTTGCCGTGAGGACTTTCTCCAGACGACCCACGGAGCTTACCGGCCGGTACGGACGTTGCTCATTGCCCTGAGCGCCAACGGCAAGACCACCACGACCTGCCAGATTCTCGCCCGGAAGGGCATGGAGAGGTCGTGGCTGATACAGGACGACGGCGGCACCCTCATGCCGGACGGCTCGTTTTATGGTTTCGAGCAGGGCGGCGTCTTTGTCAAGACAGAGGGGGTCAACCCGGGAGAGCAGGTCGAGATATTCTACGGCCTGCTGAAAGCCGAGACGGTCCT
>DAOUEB010000059.1:0-5749 GCA_034430675.1 Dehalococcoidales bacterium | reverse complement strand
GGGCTTTCGTGCATCATGCCCCGCTGAACGTAAAGGTACTTTTCGGCATCCGGACTGAAGGCCTTGACCGCCTTGGATGCCTGCTGTCCTATCATGCCCCCGAGGCCTTCGTTCTTAGCCATCTGATGTAGAAGAGTTAATATCGATTCCTTGTTGCCCCATTCCAGGTTCAAGCCTCCCGTGTCCTTTTCATTAATGATTCCCCGCTGCCACAGCTCCATCAGCCAGGCGATATAACCGCTGCTCGAGCCAACATCCAGTCCGTAGCGATTTATCAGCGTATTGGCGGCCAGAATCAGTTCCCAGTCGGCATTGCCGACCGCCGGCCCGAACCCGGCCATCATATAGAATTCCGGCCCCTCTCCCCAGACCCCCGCGTAAGGGCCGGAGTTAATGCGGTAGCGGTGACTGCATCGCAGCGGGCAGGCGTAGCACGCCAGCGTTTTGGTCTTGTACTGCTCTTCGAAAATTTCGTCGTCTAAGTGCCCTTCGGCCTCCTCGAAGTAGTTTAGCTGGTTGTTCCTGACGGACATCGTCCCGCTCTGATTGGCCACGCAGAAAATAGTGAGGGTCCCGTACCGCGAAATGACGGGATAAATCTTGGTGCTGGTTATCTGGCGGTAGTGGTTGGAGTATAACTCCAGCAGTTTATCAGGGTCGTGGGTTTTCAGTCCCTGCCGGCCTCTGACGACTATCGCCTTGAGTAGTTTCGACCCCATAATGCAGCCCATGCCCGTTCTGCCGGCGGCCCTTTTCAGTCCGTGCATGATATTGGCGAAGCGCACCAGGTTTTCGCCGGCCTGTCCAATCATGGCTACCTTCACCTGCGTATCACCGAGGTCGTCCTGTATCAGCTCCTGGCATTCGTAAGTATCGTGCCCCCACAGGAAAGAAGCGTCGCGGAACTCAATCTCGCCGTCATGAATCCACAGGTAAACAGGGCGTGAGGCCTTGCCCTTGATGACAAGGTGCTGAAAGCCGGCGAATTTGAGTTCGGCAGACCAGTGTCCGCCGCAGTTGCTGGTGCCGAAACCGCCTTCTCCTTCGACCGACTTCGCGGTGACCTCGAATCGCGATGAGGAGACGTCGTAGCCCGATACCAGGCCGGCCCCGAATATCAGGGGATTATCGGGGCTCAGCGGGTCAGTCCCCGGGGCTACGTGATTGTACAGCAGGTAGGTATTGAGCCCCTCACCACCCAGATACATTCTCAGCAACTCATCGGGAATATCTTTACAGACTACCTGCTCGGTAGAAAGGTCAATTATGGCTACCTTTTCCATTACTCTCTCCTCGCTCGATTAATCTGCCCCTTATTTTCGCCACCTCGGGCGTTACCCAGGTGATACTCCAGCCCTGGCCGCAGTGCGGACACCGGGCAGTGGTTTCCCCGCGGGGCACGGTTATCCGTCCGCCCAGGCAACGCATGCAACGGAAGGAATATCCCTCTTTCTTATCCGCCAATTCGTCCTCCTCAGCTTGTTGTTCGTATGTCTATTTATCTACCCATGAACTCTGGTATCTGACGCCAAGACCGACCTTCATGACGCTGTAAGGTTTATCAACCCTGTTGCACACTACTGGATAATGCGGCAATCCTTTAGGAATCGAGACCACAGTTGGTACGTCGAAGGTGTGTTTTTCATGTTCCTGGCCAATCTCAATAGTGAGTTCCGCTCCCAGATAGCTCAGGTCATCAGTGTTATGCCCGAAGAATATCAGGCATTCGTCATAAGGATGTATGAGTGGCCCTTTTCCGGGATTCCACTGCCCGGTTTCGTTGTAGAGTCCCATTGTAAAATTGATATTGAAGCCTTCCAGTTCGTCGCCGGATACGGATATTACCTGCTTGGCGTCCGCTCCGCCGGGGCCTTTCTTAACCGCCATCTTTTTAACCAGGTGGGCATATTTATTACCGTCCGTTGTGCCTTCCTGTTCCACCGGACCGCCCGAGTATTTGGCGCTGAGAGCCAGATGAAAATGCCCGAATGGTTTGTAAACTTTCTCGGTAATCAATGGGCAATGCGCCACCCCTTGGGGGGCAATAACGACGGTAGGAACGCTGAACTTGTGTTTTTCCTGTTCCTTGCCCAGGGCTATCTCCATATCCGACCCCAGATAGTTCATGTCATTATCGTCATACCCGAAGAACAGCAGGCACTCGTCAAAGGTATGTGAATGAGCCCCGCGGCCGGGAGCCCAGTCACCGGTCTGGTCGTAAACTCCCACGATGAAATTAAACTCGAATCCCGCCAGTTCATCACCTCCCATGAATACCAGCTCCCTGGCGTTGGCTCCCCCCATCCCTTTCCTGAAGGACAATTTTTTTACCAGGTCTCCGTATTTTGTCTCTGCCACTGACTTTTCCCCTTCTGATTATTAAGACTGGATAGGCAAATTCTATGCCATTTGCGAATACATTGCAACATATATTGAATATGGTTGGTAAAGGCAGTCCGTCGGGGTATTTGGACTCCTGTCAGTTATACAGTGTATGATTAATCTATAAGATACACTTTTAAGGTGAGGGTTGCTTATGTAAATGCGTGAAATCATCAAGGTGGAGCTGGCTGGCGATGAGCGCGAGTACCCTGAAAAAGTCCATCGGTGTCCTGGAGCCGGCCATGCGTTACGTAGACGAGTTCCTGGAAAAGTCGGGCTATAAGAAGACCAGGAATAAGTAAAAAATACCCGGAGCGGGAGGTACAAGTGGACAGCAGCAAAAAATTTGAAAAACTACTGGAGCCGGGCTATGTCGGCAAGGTGCGCACCCGGAATCGCATGATAAAGGCCGCCAACGGGACATCGTTTATCGAGCCGACCGGCTACGTGGGCGAGCGGGCCATAGCTTACTACGAGGCACTGGCCAGGGGCGGCGTCGGCCTGCTCATCGTTGAGTCCTGCGGCGTGGAATACCCCCTGGGTGTCCAGCACCCGCCGGTGCAGTTTCACCTTGATGACGATAAATATATTCCAAGCTACGCCGAGCTGGTCAAGGTCATCCACAAGTACGGCTGCCCGGCGTTTATCCAGTTCCAGCATGCCGGGCCGTGGAATCCGACCGGCCTGCTGCCCAAGCGCGATACGAAAGCCGCCTCGGCACTGACACAGGAAGAGCTGCCCGGGCCAGACTTCGCCGTGCCACGGGGATTGAGCCATGATGAGGTACTGGAGTATATAGATATCTGGGCGAGCGCGGCGGAGAGGGCTGCCAAAGCCGGATTCGATGGCGTGGAGATAAACGGCGGCACCTGCCACCAGATTAACACCTTTTTATCGCGAATATTCAACAAACGGGAGGACGAGTACGGATGTCAGACCCTTCAAAATCGTTCCCGGTTTATCTGCGATATCGTCCGTGAGATTAAAAAGCGCGTCGGTCAGGACTTCGCCGTTACCTGCCTTATCAATATCGCCGAGTACGGCCACGAGAAGGCCACCACCACGGAAGAGGGAGTGCAGTTCGCCAAGTTTCTGCAGGACGCCGGCGCCGATGCCATCCAGTGCCGCGCCCATGGTTACGGCCACCGCGGCGGACTGATTCAACCGGACAGGATTCTCTACCCCGAACCGCCGGATTGGCTGCCCAAAGAGCTCGATTGGAGTCGTCAGGGGGCCGGTGCCACGGTGCCCCTGATTGAAGCCGTCAAGAAAGTGGTGTCCATTCCGGTCTTTGGTGCCTGCCGACTCGACCCCGTGCTGGGAGAGCGTTTTTTGAGGCAGGGCAGGATTGACTTCGTCTCCATGGTGCGGCGCCTGCTCGCCGACCCCGAGCTACCCAATAAGGTTATCGCCGGACGACTGGAGGATATCGTGCCGTGCACGGGCTGTCTCTACTGCATGGACGCGCGTAATCGGAACAAGCCCCTGGAGTGCAGGGTAAACGCTGCCCTGGGGAGGGAAGCCGAATTCGCCGTGAAGCCGGCTGAGGAAAAGAAAAAGGTAATGGTGGTGGGCGGCGGGCCCGCCGGGATGGAGTCGGCGCGGGTGGCGGCATTGCGGGGGCATCAAGTAACCCTTTACGATAAAAACCCCAAATTGGGTGGTCTGATACCCCTGGCGGCTCTGGTAAAAGACCTTGAAATAAATGACCTTTTAGCCCTTATCGAATACTATAAAATACAGCTTGCCAAGCTCGGTGTAACCGTAAGGCTGGGCAAAGATGTCGATGCCTCCGTGATAGATGAAATAAAGCCGGACGTTCTCGTTCTGGCCGCGGGCGGTTTACATAACGCTCTGGATATACCCGGTAGCAACCGGCCTAATGTGACCGGCAGTTCGGCGTTACACAAGAAGCTGCGGTTGTACATGAGATTCCTGGGGCCTGAAGTGCTGGAAAAGCTCACTAAAATATGGATGCCAATCGGTAAAAGGGTTACAGTTATCGGCGGGACGATAATGGGATGTGAGCTGGCCGAGTTTCTCATCAAGCGGGGCAGGAAGGTCACTATCGTGCATACGGAAGATGAGCTGGGGGCAGGGATGACGAAGGACGACTTCCTCCGGTTTGTGCCTTGGCTGGAGAAGAAAGGCGCTGCCAGCTACACGGGAGTCAAGTACGAGGAAATTAACGATAGTGGACTGGTTATCACCACCGGGGAAGGTAAGAAGACGACCCTTGAGGCGGATACCATCGTTGTAGTGCTACCTTTTCTGCCGAATACAGACGTATCTAAAACCTTGGAAGGCAAGGTTCCTGAGACCTATATTATTGGCGACTGCCAGGAGCCTCGGCTGATGCCGGACGCCGTTGCCGACGGTGCGCGTATCGGTCGTACGATATAGCAACTGTTTGTTTGGCTGGCGTATCCCGATGTCAGTCCTTCTGCGTACCGTCGGCGTCGATAAATACCATCTTATCTCTCAGTTCTTCGGCCACCAGCTTTTTCAGAGAAGTCTCGGTAAGCTTGGGGGCGTACTGGCACTGGATAAAGAGAAAGGGCCTGGTGACCTTTAATATCCTGAATGGGGCGTGGACAAAGTTGGCCGGGATGTATATCATCGTGGACTCGGTGACGATGTGGCTTTCCATCTCCGGGCCCATACACATTTCCATTTCCGCGCCGAGGTCTCTGGGATTGTCCGGGTCCGTCCCCAGCGCCACGAGCAACTCCGGGTCTTTATGGACATGAGGGCCGTGCCCGGGGTGTTTCGTCGATTCCGGTCCCATGAGCATCACTGAAAAGTACTTGCTGCCCTCGATAATATCGGCATCGGTAAAGGCGACCATTGTCGGCATGCGCCCGAAGCCCTTTTCGCGTTGCTCTTTGGGAAGCTCGTTGAGAAAGTATTTACTGTATTTCATTTCCGCCACTTTCTGTTATTCACCTCGTTGATAAATCGGCTCTATCCCTTGATAATAGCCTTGGCCGGACACCACCACTCGTGGGAGACGCAGACACCGCAGTCGGTGCATTTATCAGGGTCGATTCTCACCGTATATAAAACCAGCCCGTCGTCTTCCGTTACCGTATCATCCACGACGATAGCCTCTTCGGGGCACTCGGTAACGCAGAGACCGCACTTGAGACATTTCTTCATGTTAATCTTGTAAGCCACGTTAACCTCCAATTACTTCTTTATACTGAAAACGTAGACTGTTTTTATCAGGCCGGGCTCTCGTACACCTCGTCCGGCCACATCGACCAGTCTATTTTCGCCCTGGCTTCTTTGGGCAGAAGTTGGCGGTAGGACTTTTCCGTGTGGGAAGGGCCCTGGTTCACCTCGATGAATAAAAATGGCCTGTCTA